>JAHWKY010000011.1 GCA_019347575.1 Actinomycetota bacterium
CGAACCGGTACCACACCGACGGGAAGACGGGGTTGGGGAGGAGCACCGGCGGGTTGTTGCAGCTGCCGACCGTCTCCAGCGGCTCCGCCGTGGCGCCGCCGATGTCGCGCGTGTCCGCGAACGGCAGCACCCCGACGACCGCGGCGTCGGCGTAGTCGTCGTTGCTCGGGGCGCTCGTCTCGCCGGTGACCGCGGCCGGAACGAACCCGACCGTGGCCACGACGAGCAGCCAGGGCAGCGGGCCCCGGAGCTGTCGCGAGCCTGCACGAGTCGATCGGTTCCTCGTCATGGTGTGCTCCTCTGCTCGGCACGCCCTCGTTCGGCGCCTGCTCGGTGGCCAGCGCTCGCCCCCGGCCGACAGCACGTCGTCACCCGGGGCGGAACACCCGCCGTCCCGCACGGCACGATCGGTGCTCAGGCGGGGGTGCCTGCCCGGTAGGGGAACCCCCGGGACGCACGGGCCTGGCGGGGTCGAGGTCGCGGCAGGCTCGAGGATCTCCGTGCCCGACGGCGCCGTCGCCGCCGGTTCAGCGAGGTAGCGCAGCGTCCGAGACGCTGATCGGATCAGCGACGGATCGTGCCGGTGTACGTGCCGGAGGTCTCTCCGCTCGTGGTGTCCAGTTCACCGGTGGCGGTGAGCGACCCGGTGGCGTCCTGGTAGGACCCGGTGCCTCCGACGATGTGCACCCGGGTGACGAACGGCGACGGCCCGGTGGCGTTGGGGGTGAACGATCCCTCGTCCTCCGCGAAGAGGAACCCTGGCGCGCCGGTCAGCTTGGTCAGCACGCTCTCGCCGGTGAAGTCCACCTCGGCGCCCTTGCCCGACGGGCGCATCGTGAGCATGGTGAACTCGTAGATCGCGACCGCCTTGCCGGTGTCGGCGTCGTGAAGGACCCCGCGGGTGCAGATCCCAACCGGCGAGGTGCACTCGGGCGGGTGCACCGGCTCCGCCTCGAAGGTGCCCTCCCACGGCTCCCCGCCGGACCCGGCGCCGATCAGCACTGCGGCGAGCACGACCAGGACGGGCCAGCCCCGTCGCGAGTTCCGGATCTGCATCGTCGTCCTCCTGCGGGATGGGCTCAACACGTCAGCCCGTGGTCGTCAAGGTGCCCTCGACGATCGGCAGGGTCAGGGCGCTGACGGTGCCGGGGCCCGTGGTGACGGTCAGGACTGGGCGGTAGGGGTCGGGCACGGTGTTCCACCCGGCCGAGCCGACGGTGAGCACGAGCTGGTGGCCGGCGGGGATGCGGCTGGCCAGGGGCATGCTGGTCAGGGTGATGTCGGTCGGGGTGTCGACCGGGAAGTCCGCACCCTCGTCGACGAACACGTGTCGCAGGTCGGTGATCGCCTGCCCCGACTCGGTGTGGTCCGCCGACGCGCACGGGTCGTCGGCGTGGGTGTGGTACAGGAACGAGGTCAGCGTCCCGTCGGGCAGGGTGCTCTCGATGGTCAGGTCGACGGTGTAGTGCCCGGCGATGACGACCTCCTCGGCCAGCGGCTCGGAGACGTACACGAGGTGGTCACCGAGGCAGCCGGGCGCGCGACCGGCGACCGGGCGCAGACAGACCCCGGCGCAGGGCACCTGGTCGCTAGACAGGAACGAGCGGGTCGATGGCTCCATTTGGGACTGGTCGGTGACAAGATCGTCGCCGCTGAGCCACAGCGTGGTCGCCTCGGCGCGGGGCGGCCACTGCCGGGCGCTGTGCCACGCGCCGGCGTCGTCCTGGTAGTCCACGACGCCGGGCGGCGCGATCGCCGAGGCGGACCCGCCGCGCAGGTAGCGGTCCAGCCACGCCACCGCCATCCGGTCGAAGTCGGCGCGGGTGGGGAAGCCGTGGCCCCACTGGCCGAGCATGAACCGCCGGTGCGGGCCGAGCAGGTCCCAGACCCCGTCGAGCTGGGAGATGTGACCGTCCCAGCCGCCGCTGCCGTCACCCTTGAACAACCGGAGGCCCACGGTGGCGAACACGGCCACCTTCGTCCCGTCGATCAGCGGGCGCAGGTCCCGCTCCTGCCAGTACGCCGTGCGGTCGCCGTTCCAGACCGGCGGAGAGTGCACGACCTCCTCGCCGTAGCGGGGGCAGGCGACGTGGTCGGGTCCGGTGTCGGGCACGAACGGGACACCGGTCTGGATGGCCACGGGTGCAAGGCCCCCGGTCGTCAGCAGGGCGGTCCACAGCGGCTGACGGGTATGGCGCGACTCCCGCGTGGCCCCGTTGTTCGTGTAGAGGTTCCACAGGTCGGTGACCGGACTGACCGGGACGACCGCCTTCAGCGACGGCGCGTCGTCGCTGGCGAGTGCGAGCATCTGGCTCCACCCGGGGAAGCTCAGCCCGTACATGCCGACCCTGCCGGTGCTCCACTCCGCGTCCGCGAGCGCCTCGATCACCGTGGCCACGTCGGACGAGTCGACCGGGCCGCCCCACTGCATGCAACCGCCGCTCTCGCCGGTGCCGCGCATGTTCACCAGCGCCACGGCGAAGCCGGCGTCCATCAGTGGCCGCAGCCATCGCACCATCGTGACGTGGCCGTTGTGGTCGTCGGTGAAGGACTCGCTGGGGCCGTAGGCGGTGTTCCAGTACGGGCTGTACTCCAGTACCGGCGCGAACAGTCCCTCCCCTTCGGGGAGGTACACGTGACCGCGCAGCGGCGTGCCGTCGTCGGCCTCCACCTCGAACGGCAGGATCTGGGCCACGCCCGGAAGGCCCGTTTCCTCGATCCGCAACTTCAGGACCGAGTCGCGACCGCCGCCGTCGAGGAGCTGGATCGCGTACGAACGTCCCTCGTCGAGGTTCAACGTGAGGGGTCCAGAGCTCACGATGATGGGTCCCGAGAAGCCGTTGCAGGTCACCTCCTGCTGGGTCAGGAGGTCCTGGCCCTCCCACACGATCAACCAGTTCGTGAAGTCGCTGGCCGTGGGGTCGATCGTGACCTGCACGTCGACCGCCGGCTCGAACCGGTACCACACCGACGGATAGAAGACGTTGGGCACGACGGCGTGTGGCTGCCGCGGGTACGTACAGCTCCCGAGCCTCTCCAACGGCTCGGACGTGGCGCCGCTGATGTCCCGGGTGTCGGTGTACGGCAGCGACTCGACCACCGCCGCGTCGGCGTAGTCGTCGTTGTTCGGGCGCTCGCCTCGCCGGTGACCACAGCCGGAACGAACCCCACCAGCGCCGGGACCACCAGCAGCCACGCCAGCCGCGTGCCGGGCGACCGGCGCGCCTGTTGCAGGGAGTCGTTAGCCATGGTCTCGCCTCGGTGTCGGGGTCGACCTCAGGGGCGTTCCACCGCGAGGAACACGACATCACGGCGCGGCACGAGACACGGTCGGCGCGGAACGACCTCTACTACACCGGTCCCGCTGCCGATGAAGGTCTTGAGAGCCTGCTGGCCGAAGGCGATGGTGTCGGCGCTGACTCCACACGCAGGTCGCCGCTTCGGCGCCGAGCCGGCGTGGCTCGCCCCGGCCAGAAGCGCTGGCGCCTGCCTCGGCCCGATGTGATCAGTTGGGCGGTCCGGGCTCGTGTTCGACGATGGTGTCCCACGTCAGCGCGTGGAGCATCAGGTGCTGGCCGGTGAGGGTCATCGCGTAGGGCTCGAGACCGAACCAGTGGTCGAACGCCTCGGTGGGGGTGGGCAGGATCGCGCCGAACGCCACGACCCGACCGGCACCCAGTGGGGCGGTGCCCAGCACGGTCCGGTCGGTGTCGTTGCCCTCGTGGGTCACCTTGGGGCCGCTGGGCGGGTCCACGGTCCCGATGGTCGTGCCCCCGGCCGCCTCCCACGCGGCCCGGTCGACCGACCAGATGGGGGCGCTGTTCTCGGTGATGGTCTCGGGGCCGCGGCCGTCGAGACAGACGACGCAGGCGATCCAGTAGTTGTCGCGTTCGAGCAGCAGGGGGTAGCCGAGCGCGGTCGGCTCGTAGGTCTGGCGTGCCGGCTCGTGCAGGCCGTCGGTCCAGGGGTGGGTGCGGTCGAGGTCGGCGTAGCCGACGTAGCCGCGGTGCTCGGTCACCGCGTCCGCGGCGATCGGCAGCAGGTCGGGTGCGAGCTGCAGGGCGGCGTCGGTGAGCACGACGTTGCCTCCGGCCTGGGCGAAGGCTCGGAGCTGGTCGGGATCCGCTTCGGTGTGGTCGGCGACGACCACGGTGGCGAGGTCGGGCCACAACTGCCGTGCCGGCGCCAGCCGTACGACGGCATCGGTCACCGACCGGCGCAGGTCGCGGAACCAGTCGGTGTTGGCCACGTCGTAGCCGACCTGGTCGATCGAGGGGTGGAAGGGGGTCCCGGGGTAGCCGGCGGGGGGCGGGGTGGGGTTGCCGTCGGCGTCGGTGACGCGATCGCCGGTGGCGATGTAGCCGACCGGGCCGCCGAGGTCGTGCTCGCGCACGACGTCGCGGTCGAAGCGGGTCGCGGCGTGCACCAGCAGCACGTCGGTCATCGCGCGCACGTTGTCGACGAACAGCTGGAACAGCTCGCCCGGGTCCGTCCGGTGCGGGCGGGAGACCACGTCGCAGGGGATCTCGTGCAAGAAGGTATCGGCGCCCAGCCCGGCTTCGGCGCCGAAGAACCACGCCCACGCGTTCGGCGTGTTGTAGTCGATCTGCTCCCACGTCGTCCCGTAGCTGTTCCAGTGTGTCGTGAGGTAGACGAGCTTGCTGGTCTCGGCCTCGCCCCGGTGCTCGTCCCAGGCGCGCAGCGCGTGGCCTCGGGCCTGCTCGACCGCGTCGAGGAGCTGGCGGTGCACCGGGGTCACCACCTCGTGACCGTCGCGCCACAGCGTCTGGTAGGCACGCTGGGTGATGCGCTCCGCGACGTCGTGGAGCCGGTCGATCCGGGCAGCGTCGCTGCCCTGGTCCACGAAGAGCATCGCGCCGGTCGGGACGGGACCGTGGTAGTCCATCGCCGCGGCGAACGGACGCCCACCCAGCTCCGCCTCCCGCACCTGCCGCAGGTAGGTGGTGATCGCGCCGCCGGCGGGCTGGGTCAGCGTCGAGTAGCCCCAGTTGTTGATGACCCGGTCCTGCGGGATGACCCAGCCGGGCCCGTAGGCGATGCGGTTGGTGTTGGCACCGGCGCCGTTGCTCGTCGAGTCTCCCCAGCCGTCGGGTGAGAGCACCACGAACATCAGCTTGACCCGGCGCAGCAACTCACCCACCGGCATCTCCAGCGTCTCCCCGGTGGTGCCGGTGCCCGCCCGCACCAGCGTGTCGGGAGCCTCGCGGGCCGCGATCGCCAGGTCCTCGATGATCCTCGGGATGGCCTCCAGGCCGCACCACTCCTTGCCGTGCGCCACCGTCAGCAGCAGGTAGCCCTTGCCGGCATCCGGCACCGACCGGTCGGTGATCGTGGCGACGTGGAAGTCGTGACCGTCGCCGGTGTCGCCGGGGTGCCACGGCGCCAGCCCGTCGCCGCCGACGCTGACCGCGTTGGGGTCACCGAGCTCCTCACGCACCGTGGTGAGCGCCACCAGGTCCGGGTAGCGCTGGACCAGCACCCGAGCCCCCAGCACGAAGTCGCCGCGGCGGATGGCTGCCCCTCCCGCGTCGCGCGGCTCGGGGAACACCCGGCCCTCGATGTCCGGGGTGGGCACGGGCAGCGACCCCTCCGGTCGTGGCGGTGCCGACGACACCGACCACAACACGACGTCGTCGAGCCACACGCCCACCCCGAGCCGCTCACAGAACAGCAGCGGCGGCTGGACCAACCCCCCGCTGCATAGGACGTCACTCGTGAGGCGGAAGCGCACCTGGAACGGACCCGCCGGAGGGGTGAAGGTGACGCGTTCGGCGTTCCAGTCCGGCCACGGGCCGGACTCGCCGCTCACCGACCGGAGCTCGTGCCACGTCAGCCCGTCCCCGGACCACGCGACCTCCAGGAAGTCGAAGCCCTCCTCGGTCCTCATCCGCTGCCACCAGTCCAGGGCCACGGCGTCCCCGTCGCCCTCTATGAGCGGTGACACCAACGCGGTGTCCGCGAAGTCCTCGTAGGCAGGGATCTGGAACGAGATGTCGGATGCGGCTCCCGGGCCCCCGCGTTCCCACGTCGTGGTCGGCGCTCCTGGCGTGTCGACGGTCCACCCCTCGGCGTCGGCCTCGAACCCGAACGGCCCAGCGATCGGCTCCGGTGCAGCATCCTCTGCGGCGATCGTGCCGAGCCCGGTCAGCAGCGCCACGACCAGCACGGGCCAGCGGTAGCTGTGGATCCCCATCGTCGGCCTGCCTTCGGTCGGGTCGACCGTGGGACGTTCCACCACGGGGAACGCGACGCCCGGGCCCGGAACGACAGGCGATCAGCGCGGAACGGTTCTCTACTCCCCGAGTAGCACGTTGGACTCACGCGGTGAGGGAGCGACTCCAGGTGCTGCTCGAGGAGCACGAGTTGGCTGACTGGTGCTAGCGGCGAGCGCGGGTGCGGTGAACCGCCCCGTTCGACGCGACCCCGCTTGCAGCACCCGCAACGGCGATCGGCAGGGTGAAGCGGAAGGTCGTGCCGGCGCCGAGGGTGCTGTCGTAGGTGATCTCGCCACCGTGTGCCTCGACCAGCCGGCGGGTCAACGCCAGTCCGAGGCCGGTCGATGCCTGGCCGGTACGTGGGGCAGTGCGTTGGACACGGAAGAAGGGCTCGAACAGCTGGTCGCCCACGCCGTCGGGGATCCCGAGGCCGGCGTCGGCGACGAGCACGGCGACATGGTCCTCCTCGGCTTCTGCCGTGACCCTCACCTCGCTCCCGGGGGGGCTGTACTTGACCGCGTTGTCCACGAGGTTGATCACGATCTCGCGGAGGCGCTCCCGATCCGCGGCGACGACGGGTAGATCCTCCCCGATGTCCACGGTGAGATCGATCTCGCCGGCACGGGTCAAGCCGGCGAGGGTCGGGTGGAGGTCGGCCACGAACTCGGCCAGCGCGACGGGCTCCGGCTCGACCTCGAGGGTGCCGCTCTCGGCGCGGGCGAGTTCGAGGATCTCGGACACGACGCCGAGGAGCTGCGCGGCCGACTGGCGGATGGCCCGCCCGGTGTCGGCGACTTCGCCCTCGTCCGCCTCCAGCAGCAGCAGGTCCGACTGGCTGAGGATGATCGCCAGCGGGGTCCGTAGCTCGTGGCTGAGCGACGCGAAGAACTCGGTGCGTTGCCGCAGCAGCCGCTCGACCTCGGCGGTGCGCTGCTCCACGCGCGACTCGAGCGTCGCGTAGCTGGCCTGGAGCTGCTCGGCCATCTGGTTCAGCCCGCTGGCGACCTCGCCGATCTCGTCACCACTGACGATCGGGACCCGGGCGGTCAGGTCACCCGACCCGAGGCGCTTGTTGGCCTCCACCAGCGGCCGGACCTGGCGCAGGATCCCGCGTGACACCAGCGCCCCGACCGCGACGATGCCGACGAGCGCGAGCAGCAGCACGAGGGTCAGTCGCAGGCCCGTGCCCCGGAGGTCGGCGAAGGCCGACTCGGCGGACAGCGTGACGGCCACCGTCCCGCGAGCCTCGCCCTGCAGGCCGTACGGGGCGTAGAGCGTGTGCACCTCCGACCCGCTGACCTCGCCGACGACACGCACGAGCCGGTCGGGTTCCGGCCCGGTGTCCTCTGCAACCGACGGCGTCGTGCCGGTCGCGGCCAGCGGTCGCCCCGCCTCGTCGAACAGCGTCAGGCCACCACCGTCGAGACGCGCCGCCAGATCGCCCGCTGCCAGGCCCTCCAGGACATCGCTCAGGTCCTGGGCGACGACCGCCGCCCCGACCGGGGCGCACGGGTCGGTGCCGGAGCAGATCGGTGCCGCGATGGCCAACATCGTGGATGCGCCGGTAGCCACGAACCCGGCGTGCTTGTTGCCATCCTCGCTCGCCAGTGCCGCGGCGATGAACGAGCTGCTCGCATCGAACGTCATGCCGCTGGGTGTACCGGCGGATCCCAGCGACGCGAGCGGTGTCCCGTCCGTGACGAGGACCGCGACCGCGTCGAGCTCCCCCTTCAGGGCCACCACGGGACGCAGCAGGTCCGCCGACGCCGCGGGGTCGCCCTCGGTGACCGCGGCCGCCATCCCCTCGAGGTTGGCAGCGAGGTTGGCCGACTCCAGCAGGTACAGCTCACGCTGCTGTAGGCGAAGGCCGGGCGACGTCCGCTTCCGTCTCCGACGGTGGCACCAGGCCCAGCACCTGCGCCACGAACGCCTCGGTCAGCCGCGCGATCGTCCCCCGCAGCGCGGTGTAGTCCAGGGCCGCGCCCCCCGACGCCCCGCTCAGCGGCTCCCGGTCCGGCGTCGACAGGCCCACCTGCACCGCCCCGAACAGCACCAGCCACGCCGCGAACCCCTCCGCCGACGCGTGACCGATCGTCGAGGCGTCGCCGCGCGTCACGACACACCTCCCAGGGAGTGCACGAACAGGTCCCTGCCGCCGTTGGTGTCGTCGTCCACGAGGTTGTCGGCGGACGACAGGAAGACGACCTCGGCGCCGCTGGGGGACAGGCCCCCGAGTGAGCTGCAATTGTTGGCCTGCTCGCCGCGGGAGTTGACCGACACCAGTAGCGTGGTGCCGGCGTGGCGGTCGCGCAGGTACACGTCGTCGAAGCACCCGGTCGCGGTGGGCACGGCGGCGCGTGCTTCGTCGCGTGCCGACAGGTTGTCCGCCGGCGACTCGAAGGCGACGTAGCGCCCGTCGTCCGACACGAGCGCGTAGAACTCACCGACGCCGGCCCGCTCGGTCGCGTCCCTCTCGACCTGCTGCTGCTCGCCGTCGCTGTTCACCGACACGACCTCCAGCGACCCGGATGCCACGTCGTAGCCGAAGATGTCCGTGATCTCGTTGCGGTCCTCTGCGACCAGGTCCGAGGCCAGTGACGCGAACACCACCACGCGGCCGTCACCGGAGATGTCCGGTGCGAACACGTGGCCGTTCGAGGGCCCGCCCCCGTTGACACTGCTGGAGACGAAACGCATCTCGCCCGTGACGCGGTCGGCCAGGAACAGCTGGAAGGTCTCGCCGGGATCGATGCCCGGCACGAGGTTGGACGCCACCGACTTGAACACCACCAGCCGCCCATCCGCGGACACCGCCGGACCGGAACTGGCGCCGTTCCCGGGCTCGCCCGCCGCGTCGACCGACACCCGGGTCGTCTCGCGCACGCAGCGATCGTGGGCGTAGACCTGGTAGGGCGGGTTGAAGCGGGCGTCGACCACCGCGGCCTCCTGGTCCTCACCCTCGATCAGACCGAGCATGGCGGACTCGAAGACCACGACACAGCCGTCCGCGGTGATCGACAGCTGCGCGACCCACTCGATGCAGGGTTGGTGCTGGTGCCCTCCGACCGGCGCGTCCCGTGGGCGGTGCTGGCAGTCGGCCCGGAACGGCGTGAGCAGGGCGTGAACGGTAGCGAAGCGCCGTCCCTGACGGCCCGACGACGACACCGACACCCGGGTGGTCTCACGGGTGAGCCGGTCGTGGACGAAGGCGTCGTGCTCCTTATTGGTGTCGTCGGGCACGAGGTTGTCCGCCCACGAGTAGAACGCCACGAAGCGACCGTCCGCCGAGATGTCGACCGGGCTGCCCCCGCTGTGGTCGTTGCCCTCGGTGCCGTCCGAGGCTTCCGAGACCCGTTCGACCGCACCCGTCAGCCGGTCCTTGACGAACACGTCCCAGGCGGCGTTCGTGTCGCCGGGCACGAGCTGGGACGACAGCGACTGGAACGCCACGAACCGACCGTCCGCGGACGTCGCGCCCATCCAGTACCGCGCCGCGCCGATCTCCTCCCCCTCGGAGTTCAGCGAGACCCGCTCGGTGACGCCGGCTGCGTCCAGCGTGAACACCGTGGAGCCACCGCCCGCGGGCCGGCCGACCTGGAAGTAGTAGTCCGAGCCCGCTACCGACTCGAACGCGACGTGCGCGTCGCCGACCAGGTCGGTGTCGCAGCCGACGCGGTGCAAGTCGTCCAGGCCGCTGCCGGTGAAGACACCCAGGCTGGTCGCGCTCGAGGTCCCCTCCGTCGAAGCGACCAGTCCGGTCGTCCTTTCCGGGCTGTAGCGGTACCACAGCGTCGGACCGGCCGGGGCGCACGACGACGGCTCGCCCGGCTGCCGCGAGGCACTGCGCGCGTCGGTCCGCGCGGTGAACGGCACCGACGGCACCTCGTACGCCTCCGCGAACGTGTCGTTGTCGGGGGGATGGGTGACCTCGATCCGTCCGGCCGGTGGAGCATCCAGCGGGGTCTGCTCAGCGCTGATCGGAGCCGCAGGGCTCGCGATGTCACGGGCCGGATCAGCCGTGTCATCCGTCGTCGGGGCCGGGACCAGTCCCAGCACCTCGGCGATGAACGCCTCGGTGAGCTGCGCGATCGTCCCCCGCAACGCGGAGTAGTCCAGGGCGACGGCCCCCGACTCCCCGCTCAGCAGCTCCCGATCCGGCGTCGACAACCCCACCTGCACCGCCCCGAACAGCACCAGCCACGCCGCCAGGCCGGCACCGACCAGCCGCGGCGTGGCGAGAGACCGGGCGCGGGGCGCATCCCCGACCCCCAGTCCCCGGTCGATCCGCTGCGACGCTGCCATCCGATGCTCTCGTACCTCCCGGGGGCGCTTCGACACAGGCGCGCCCGGAACCTGCCTCAGCAGCCCGATCGGACCCTCACTGCTCCATCGTTCCACCGCGTGGAACACCAGGTCGGAGCTGGGAACACGAAAGTCCGCGGCCACGCGACGATCACGGCAGGACCGCGAAGTCGTGGAAGAACAGGTCGCCGCCCCAGTCGCCGTTGGTGACGTCCTCGACGAGGTTGTCGGCGGCGTTGACGTAGGCGACCGTGCCGCCGTCGCCGGAGATGAACGGTGCGGCCGAGCAGCGGCTGCCCGGCTGCCCCTGCTGGCAACCGACACCGACAGGGTCGTACCCGCCACCGTGTCCGGGACGAGGGGAGCGCGAGCGAACGAACGAGAGGACTTGGGATGACCTCGTCAGCGTCGACCGCGGGTAGCGACGCTCGCGCCTCGTCCCGCTTGCTGCATCTCGTCGCGGGCCGCGTTCGCCGCACGGAAGATCTGCCACAGGGGATGGTCGACAACGACGTAGTACTTCCGGCGCGAGCCTTCGACCTCGACCGTCGTGATGAGGCCGAGGTCCTCGAGCTTGTCGAGCTCTTGCACGACGGCGGTCCGGTCCGCCTGGACCGAAGCGACGGCCTCATGCTGGGAGAAGGCCGCGTCCTGTTCGACGACCCAGAGCCCGACGCGGGCGCGCGCCGCCCTCCCGAAGAGGGTCTTCATCCAGCCTTCGTCGGGCATGTCGCCTCAGGAAGTATCATGTTTCTTGTTAGTTGTTACTTGGCTTCGGATACTACGTCGCGAGCGCGGGGGACGTCCATGCTCGGTAGCTTGTGGAAGGGCCTGCTCGCGCGACTGAGGAACCCGAACGTGTCCCGTGATCCTGTGGTGAGCCCGGCGTCGCTGCGCGGCTTCGAGGGCCGCTGGGTCGCGGTTGAAGGACGGCGAGGTGGTGGCCGCCGCAGAGACGATGGATCAGCTGATCGTGGCGCTCCGCGACAGCCAGCGTGGACCCCAGGTGAGGAACGCGACGATCCTACGCGTGCCCGGTGAGCACGAGGCGGAACTCGTCGGTCTCGGCTGACCGTGTGACGGCACAGCCCTGGGTCTTCCCCTACGTGACGGAGCCCGGGAGCGAGTCGGACTCCGATCCGCCGCTCCGTCCTGCCGTCGCGGTCGAGTCTCCTTGCGCCCGACGGGGACGAGAGTCCCAAGCTCCTCGCCCTCGTCGACTCGGGCAGCGAGCGCACCGTCGCCGGACCGGGTCTCGGTCGCCTCGCCCGGCCGGTGTTCGCAGAGCCGCCGCGTGAGATCACCCTCCAGATTGGTGGGGACACGAGGGTCGCTCGCTTCGGGGAGGTTCGACTTCGCCTGTACGAGCACGTGTACTCCGTTGACGAGCCTCCCCTGACGGAGTGGTCCGCCGAGGTCGGCTTCTTCACGCAGTGGGAGCCGCCGTGGGGCGTCGTGCTGGGACAGCAAGGGTTCTTCGATCGGTTCACGGTGACGATGAGCCGGCTCGCGTTGGCGCTCGCCCTCGAGGATCGCGACGTCTTCGACGCCCGCTTCGAAGATGCCGCCACAGGACAGGGGTCGCGGGTGGCGACCGCCCCGTCGGTTCCGGCCGTGACGTCGCACGCTCGGCGTGTGCCCAAGCTGTGCCCAAGTAGACCGATTATGGGGCCGAGAATGGAGCGGCGGGTCCCGTGGAACCCGCCCTGACCTGCGGTTTCGTGTCGGTGGGCCACGATGGACTTGAACCATCGACCTCACCCTTATCAGGGGTGCGCTCTAACCGAGCTGAGCTAGTGGCCCGAGAGCTCCGTGGGGCGGGGGAAGGGTAGCGACTGGCGTGAGAGGGGCGCGACCCGACTCAGCGCGACCCGCCCTTGTCGTCGCTGTCGCTACCCCAGGCGGAGTTGCTGCTGCGACGGCTCGGGTCCACCGGACGCGGCGGTCCGCTCGGCGCCCCGCCGGAGCCCGCCGACCCACCTCCGCCGGGCGCGGTCTGCGTCCCGAAGAGGCCCGGGCTCGTGCCCGCTGGCTCGGGCGCGGGGCGTTCGGGGGGGCGCTCCGCCGGCGGCGAGCTGGGGGGGCTGCTGGCGGGGTTGGACGGCGTCTGAGCAGCGCCTCCGCTGCGCTCACCCACCGGCTCCGGCCGCTTCTCGGGGGGCGGCGGGGCGGGCGTCGCCGGTCGATCGAGCGCGTCGGTGCGCTCTGCAGGGGGACGCTCCGGCGCGGGGCGCGCAGCGGCCGCAGGGGTCGCCGCCGTGGGCTGTGCTGGCGGACTCACGTAGCCGCTGCGGGCGGGGGCCGACTTCGCGGGGGCCGCCGGGGACTCGTCGACGAACGTGAAGCCCAGACCACCGGTCAGATCCGCGATGAGGTTGTGCAGGAACGCGAAGAACACGAGCAGGCCGGTCTGGATGATGGTCCCGAGCAGGCCCAGCAGCAGCATCAACCGGAACAGGTTGCCGCCGTTGACCCCGCAGTTCTGGAAGCCCAGATCCTCCGCGATCGAGCACGCCTTGTCGATCAGCCCGAGGCGCTGGATGAAGAACCACACGGTCCCGAAGCCCAGCAGGAAGATCGCCAGCAGGGCGAGGTTGACCACGAACCCGAACTTCAGCACGGACCAAGGGTCGATCCGCTTCAGGGTCAGGCGGCGACGCGCCACGGTCACTCCTCGATGCCGGTGAGCCGCCGGGAGTCTACGGCCGGTCGTACAGGAACCCGCGGTTGGCCCCCCGGACTTGCGACCGGGTGCGAGGGCGCGGTCACTCCTCGTCGCCGTCGTCGAGGAGCGGCGCGATGCCGACGACGCGTGCGCCCTCGTCGGGCTTCATCAGTCGGACGCCCTGCGTGGCCCGGGTCATGGGCCGCAGCGACTCGTAGGACACTGGCACCCGGATCACCGTTCCCCGGTCGGTGACGACCAGCAGCTCGGTGTCCTCCTGCACGATGAGGGCTCCGGCCAGGCCGCCCTTCGCGTCGGTGAGCTTGGCGGTCACGACGCCCTTGCCGCCGCGGCGCTGGCGTGGGTAGCGGACGAGCGGCGTGCGCTTGCCGTAGCCCTCCTCGGTGACGACGAGCAGGTAGCCGTCTGTGGTATCCGTGCCGATGTCAGCGGCCACCTCAGCGGCCGCCTCGCCGATCGCGTCGTCGTCCTCCTCGACACCGCCGGTCCCGGCGACGCCCATCGCGAGCACCTCGTCGCCGTCCTCGAGCCGCATGCCGATCACGCCGGTGGTGTCGCGCCCCATCGCGCGGGCGTCGTCCTCGTGGAAGCGGATCGCTTGCGCCCCACGCGACACCAGGAACACGTCGTCGTCACCGGACGTGACCGCCACCCCGATCAGCTCGTCGTCATCCTTCAGCTTGATGGCGTTCAGCACGGAGCGCAGCGAGTCGTACTCGTCGAGCTGGGTGCGCTTGACCACGCCCTGTCGCGTCGCGAAGACGAGGTAGCGCTGGTCGTCGAACTCCTTGAGCGCGAGCATCGCCGCGACGGTCTCGCCCGACTCGAACGCCAGCCCCGGGACGTTAGCGACGTACACGCCCTTGGCCGCTCGGTTCTTCTCGGGGATCTGGTAGCCCTTGATGCGGTGGACCCGACCCTTGTTGGTGAACACGAGCACGTAGTCGTGCGTCGAGCAGGCCAACAGGATGGTGACGATGTCGTCCTGCTTCATGTCGGTGCCGCGGACGCCGCGGCCACCACGCTTCTGGACCTTGAACTGCTCGACCGGGGTGCGCTTGACGTAGCCACCCGACGTCAGCGTGATGGCGACGTCGGCCTCGGGGATCAGGTCCTCGACGGTCATCGCGCCGTCATCCGGCACGATGCGGCTGCGGCGCGCGTCGGTGAACTCCTCCCTCACCGCCGTGAGCTCGTCCTTGATGATCGTCAGCACGCGGGTCGGGTCGTCGAGGATGGCGCGCAGCTCCGCGATGAGCTCCTGCAGGTCGCGGTACTCGTCCTGGATCTTCTGCCGCTCGAGGGCGGCGAGCCGCCGCAGCTGCATGTCGAGGATCGCCTGGGCCTGCACCTCGGTGAGCTCGAAGCGCTCGATCAGGCCCGTCTTGGCCACGTCGGCGGACTCGGAGTTGCGGATCAGGGTGATGATCTCGTCGATGTGGTCGAGGGCGATGAGCAGTCCCTCGAGCACGTGGGCCCGGTCCTCGGCCTTGCGCAGACGGAAGCGGGTGCGCCGGGTGATCACCTCGACCTGGTGGTCGATGTAGTGGCGCAGCATCTGGTCGATGGTCAGCGTCTTGGGCACGCCCTCGACGATGGCGAGCATGTTGGCGCCGAAGGTGTCCTGCAGTTGGGTGTGCTTGTAGAGCTTGTTGAGCACCACCTGGGCGTTGGCGCCGCGCTTGAGCTCGATGACGATGCGCATGCCGTCGCGGGAGCTGTGGTCCTGGATGTCGCGGATGCCCTCGAGCGTCTTGCTGTTGACCAGCTCGGCCGTGCGCACGAGCAGGTTGGCCTTGTTGACCATGTAGGGGATCTCGGTGACGACGATCTGCTCGGACCCGTCCTCCTCGACGATCTCGCACACCGCACGGACCTTGATGGACCCGCGACCGGTCGTGTAGGCCTCGTGGATGGCCGCCTGACCCAGGATGAGCCCGCCGGTCGGGAAGTCGGGGCCGGGGATGTAGCTCATGAGGTCGACCGCGGTGAGGCTGGGGTCGTCGATCAACGCGATCGTGGCGTCGATGACCTCGCCGAGGTTGTGCGGTGGGATGTTGGTCGCCATCCCGACCGCGATACCGGTCGAACCGTTCACGAGCAGGTTGGGGAACCGCGCCGGCAGGACGACCGGCTCCTCCTCGTAGCCGTCGTAGTTGGGGATGAAGTCGACGGTGTCCTCGTCGATGTCCCGCAGCAGCTCGAGCGCGAGCTTGGACAGCCGCGCCTCCGTGTATCGCATCGCCGCGGGCGGGTCGCCGTCGACCGAACCGAAGTTGCCGTGACCGTCGATGAGCAGAGCCCGGATGGAGAAGTCCTGTCCCATCCGGACGAGCGCGTCGTAGATCGCCGAGTCGCCGTGGGGGTGGTACTTCTTCATAACCTCGCCCACCGCGGCGGCGCACTTGCGGTGAGCACGGTCGGGGCGCAGGCCCGACTCGAACATCGAGTACAGGATGCGCCGGTGGACCGGCTTGAGCCCGTCGCGCACGTCGGGCAGCGCGCGTCCCACGATGACCGACATCGCGTAGTCGAGGTACGAGGCTTTCATCTCGTCCTCGAGCACGACCGGCTCGATGCGACCGCCCGCGAGTACGGGTGCGTCGAGGGTCACCTCGACGTCTCCGTCACCGTCGGGGATGAGGGTCTCGTCATCAGCCACGGGTGTCCTCGTCTATCGGTGGGTCGGAAGTGGGGTCGGGGTGAGGTGTCGCAGCGGTCGCGGGGCCGGCGGCGGGGCCGTGGAGTCGCTCCGAGCGCCGGGCGACGCCCCACACGAGCAGGAACGCGAGACCACCCAGCACCACGCCGATCAGCAGGGCGAGGCCGGGGCTCATCCCGAGGAACCACAGCGACCCGCCGATCAGCACGAACGTGGTGAAGTCGGCCATCGCCGCCGCGCGGAGCGTCCGCTGCTCCATCAGACGTCGATGGTGGCGTAGCGGGCGTTGGCCTGGATGAAGTCGCGGCGAGACTCGACGTCGTCGCCCATGAGGATCGAGAACATCTCATCCGCGAGCGCGGCGTCCTCCATGCCGACCTGCTTCAGCGTGCGCGTCTCGGGGTCCATCGTCGTCAGCCACAGCTGGTCGGGGTCCATCTCGCCGAGGCCCTTGAAACGCTGGACGTCCGGCTTCTTGTCGCCCGGAAGCTCGGCGAAGATCGTGTCGCGCTCCGAGTCGCTGAACGCGTACCACACCTTGCCGCGCCGGCTGCCGTGCTTGATCTGGTACAGCGGCGGCTGGGCGATGTAGACGTAGCCGGCCTCGATCAACGGCTTCATGTGCCGGAACAGGAACGTCAGGAGCAGGGTGCGGATGTGCGCCCCGTCCACGTCGGCGTCGGCCATCAGCACAAGCTTGTGGTAACGCGCCTTGCCGAGGTCGAAATCCTCGCCGATGCTGGTGCCCATCGCGGTGATGAGCGCCTGGATCTCGTTGTTGGACAGGATCTTCGGTAGCCGCGCCTTCTCGACGTTGATGATCTTGCCGCGGATGGGCAGGATCGCCTGGGTGCGCCGGTCCCGGGCCTGCTTGGCCGAACCGCCGGCCGAGTCGCCCTCGACGATGAAGATCTCGGACTCGGCGGGGTCACGCGATTGACAGTCGGCGAGCTTGCCGGGCAGGGAGGTCGACTCGAGCAGGCTCTTGCGGCGGGTCAGCTCACGGGCCTTGCGCGCCGCGATGCGGGCCTGCGCCTCCGACTCTGCCTTCTGCACGATGCGCTTGCCGTCGCCGGGGTGCTCCTCGAGCCATTCGGTGAGCTTGGAGTACGTCGTCGTCTGCACGAACGACTTCACCTCGGTGTTGCCCAGCTTGGTCTTGGTCTGTCCCTCGAACTGCGGCTCGCCGACCTTCACCGAGATGACCGCGACGAGTCCGCTGCGCAGATCGTCGCCGGTGAGCGCCTCGACCTCCTTGGACCGCAGCAGGTTCTTGTCCTTCGCCCAGCGGTTCACCGCCGAGGTGACCGCAGTCCGGAAGCCCTCGTCGTGGGTCCCGCCCTCGTGGGTGTTGATCGTGTTGGCGAAGGTCAGGATCGAGTCGTTGTAGTCGTTGATCCACTGCAGCGCGATCTCGAGCGACTGCCGCCCGTCGTCGAGGATCTCCTCCGTCTCGAAGTGGATGACGTCGTGCAGCCCTTCCTTGGTCTTGGTCGAGCGCAGGTGGTCCACGAAGTCGCGTAGGCCACCCGGGGCGTGGAACTCCCACTCACGCGGCTGGGCGTCTTCGTCGACCTCCTCGCGGGCACGTTGGTCGGTGAGGCTGATGCGCAGTCCAGCCGTGAGGAAGGCGGTGTCGCGGAGCCGACGCACGATCGTGTCGACGTCGAAGTCGAGGCTCTCGAACACCTGCTCGTCAGGCCAGAACGTGATGGTGGTGCCGGTATCGTTGGTGTCACCGACCTGCTCGACCGGCCCCTGGGGCACGCCCCTCACGTACTCCTGGCGGTAGAGGTGACCGTCACGGCGGATCTCCGCGAGGAGCCGTCCACTCAGGGCGTTGACCACCGACACGCCCACCCCGTGCAGACCTCCCGACACGGCGTAGGCCTGCTTGTCGAACTTGCCCCCGGCGTGCAGCACGGTGAGAACGACCTCGAGCGCCGAGCGGTTCTCCTGGGCGTGCAGGTCGACGGGGATGCCGCTGCCGTCGTCGACGACGCGGACGCCACCGTCGGGGGTGAGCGTGACGTCGATCGTCGAGCACCGGCCGGCCAGCGCCTCGTCGACGGCGTTGTCCACAACCTCCCAGATCAGGTGGTGCAGACCTCGGGGACCCGTGGTGCCGATGTACATCCCGGGACGTTTGCGGACCGCGTCGAGACCTTCGAGGACGGTGATGTTCTTGGCGGTGTAGTTCGCATCAGCGACCAACGCGGATGTCCTCTCGTGCCTGCATCGTCACGTCCACGCGATCCCCCGCACCGGGCACACGTCGGGCCGGACCCGGAGGTGAGCGGGGCGGGACGCGCGCGGTCGTGGCGGTCGGTTCGGGTGCCGTCGGGACCCTCTGGGGCCGGCTACCGTCGGGGGTCGTGAACAGCCTCGAAAGTACGGTTACGAGGCCTTCTACGGGCTTCCCCGACCGTGCCAGTCGGTGCGTCCAAGGGTACCACTTCCGGACCGCATCCCCGCGCTGCCACCTCGCCTGAGCGGTGGATTACCGAGGTACCCCCAGGGGGTACCTGACCTAGGCATCGAGGTCGTCGAGGGAACGGGGCCAGTCGTCCTTGAGGATCCGCGACAGCGCGCGGTCGGCGAGGAGCTTGCCGCCGGTCTGGCACGTCGTGCAGTAGTTGGTCTCGTTGTCTGCGTAGCGGATGCGCTGGATGGGGTTCCCGCACTGCGGACACGGCTCCCCGTACTTGCCGTGCGCCCCGAACTCCTCACGGAAGGCCGTGACCTTCTCGGGGAACGTCTCGTGGGCCTCGGCTACGAGGCGGTCGGTCCACGTGGCCAGCACGTCCTGGGTCGCGCGGTGCAGTCGCTCGAACTCGTCCTCGTCGAGACGTGAGGTCGTCTTCACGGGCGACACGCGGGCGACCAGCAGGATCTCATCGCTGAACGCGTTGCCGATGCCGCTGAGGATGCGGGGATCGGTCAGCGCGCGCTTGACGGTGCGGTTCTCTCGGGTCAGGACCTCACGGAACGCCGGGAGGTCGAGTCCCAGTGGTTCGACTCCACCCCGATCGTGCTCGGCGAGCGCGGCCTCCCACGAGCCGTGGACCCAGATGCCGGCCCGCTTCTTGGTGCCCTGCTCGGTCAGGATCAGGGTGCCCGACGGGAAGTCGAAGGCGCCGTGCCCGACCTTCTTCGGCACCGCCTTGCCCGGCTCGTCGGACCAGCGCAGGCGCCCCGTGACCATCAGGTGGATGACGATCCAGCGGTCGGCGGGGAACCCCAGGCAGATGCGCTTGCCGAGCCGGCGGGTGGCGGTCACCTCCTGCCCGTGCAGGTCCTCGATCGGGGGCTCGAAGGTCTTGAGCACCGAGAAGCTGACGATCCGTGCCCGCTGCAGCGGCTGGCCGAGGACGCGTTCCTCCAGCGCCGCGCGGTACGCCTCGATGTCGGGCAGCTCAGGCATGGCGGGGATGCTCTCACAGGTCGGAGGTAGTGCCCTCGAGCGGGCCGACGATGATGCGGACCTCCTTCACGAGGTCGGCTCCGATCGCCGCGGCTGCCTGTTCGCGCAGGCGCGTGGTCATGTAGCGGATCTGGGTGGCCCAGGTCTGGTTCTCGGCGCGGACGGTGAGGGTGCCACCGACGACGCGCACCGGTTCGCACCGCTTCGCGAGTGCGGGCCCGACCACCTCCTCCCAGCGGTCGAACAGCCGCGCGCCGCGCAGGCGCACCGCCCAGCCGTGCTCGGCCACGAACGCATCCACGACTGAACCCACGGTCTGGGGGGCGCGGGCGGCACGCAGGCGCTCGCCCTCGGTGGTCTCGTGGTCGGTCACCGCCCACACGTCGTCGTCGGGATCGGTGGCGTCGGCGCTCTCGGAGGTGCCGGTGACCAGGCGGTCATCGTCGGAGGGACTCACGCCGCGCCGCCCTCCGCGGCGCGGGGACGCGGGTACAGCGCGGTGCCGTCGGGGCCGCGCACGACGTCGATCATCGCGCCCCGCAGCGGGACGTCGGCCTCGACCGCGGCCGTGACGATGACCTGCTCCCACCGCTCGCACGCCCTGGCGAGCTGGGCTCGTCGTTCCTCGTCGAGCTCAGCGAAGACGTCGTCGAGCGCCACGACGGGTCGGTCACCGACCTCGGCGAGGACGTCGTAGGTCGCCAGCTTCAGTGCCAGCGCGAGTGACCATGCCTCGCCCTGGCTGGCATGCGTGCGCGCCTCGAGCGAGCCGATCGCCAGCAGCAGATCGTCACGGTGTGGCCCCACGAGCGTGACGCCGCGATGGCGCTCGTCCGAGGCCACCGCGGTGAGCGCGTCGCGGAAGGCCTCAGCGAGCAGGACCGGATCGGGCACACCCTCCGACGAGCGCCCCTCCACCACGACCCCGACCGAGGACTCGTAGGCCAGCCTGATTGGGTCGGGGCGGTCGGCGAGGTCGCGGTAGAAGGTGTCGGTCGGACCTGCCAGAGCGTGGGTGACGGCGATCCGCGCGGCGAGCAGCTGCGTGCCGTGGTTGACGAGTTGGTCGGTCCAGGCGTCCAGCGTCGCGGTAGCGGTCTGCGTTGCCGACGACGACAGGCCACGGAGCTGCTTGAGCAGCTGGTTGCGCTGGCGCAACACGCGGTCGTACTCGCTCTTGGACGCGGCGTACGCGGGGCGGCGCTGGCTCAGAAGCTCGTCGAGGAATCCGCGCCGGCCGGCCGGATCCCCGCGGATGAGCGCGACGTCCTCCGGGGCGAACAGCACCACCCTCAGCACGCCCAGCGCGTCGGACGCGCGCCCGACGTCGTTGCCGTCCACGCGGACACGCGTGCCGCGACCGGGCGCGAGCGCGAGCTCCAGGGTGCGTCGGCGGCCCGCGTCGTCATCGCACAGCAGGCGCACGTAGCCCGCGTCGGCGCCGGCGCGGACGAGCGGTGCATCCGAGGCGACCCGATGCGAGGAACCGACGGCGGCGCGGTGGATCGCCTCGACGAGGTTGGTCTTGCCCTGCGCGTTCGCCCCCACCAGGACCGTGACCCCGGCCGACAGATCGAGCGTCGCGTGCGTGTAGGACCGCACGTCGCGGAGTTCGACGCGACGCAGCAGCAACGGGACCTCCGATCGTGGGGCGCAGCGACCGACATCGCGCCGCGTGTGCGCGCCTCGGTCGCGGGTGGACTGGTGACCCGGATCGACGACGCGGATGCGGCGTCGCCAAGGTAGGGGACCGGCGCCCGGGTTCCCTGCTGCGCAGCCGCCGCGACCGCGCTCTCGGCGGCGGACCAACCGCAACGGCCCCATCGACGACGCGGATGCGGCGTCGCCAAGATCAGTTGATCCGCATCGGCATCAGCAGGTAGGTGAAGTCGTCGGGCTCGGCGTCCTCGTCGGCGGTTGGGTGGGGCTTGAGGACCGCGGGCTTGAGTCCGTCACGCAACTCGATGCGGACCTTCTCGCCTCCGACGGCATCGAGGCCGGAGAGGAAGAACCCGGGGTTGAACGCGATCTCGAGCCCCTCACCGCTGACCTCGCTGGGCAGGGCCTCGCTGGCGGCACCCACCTCCTGGTTGCCGGCCGCGAGCTCGAGCGTGCCCTCGGACACGGTGCACTTGACCGGCGTGTTCGCCTGCCCGATCGACACGACCGACACGCGCTGCAGGACCTCGGCGAGCGCGGCCCGCTCGACCACCACGCTGGTCTCGAACGCGTCCGGCAGGAGCCGCGAGTAGTCGGGGAACTGTCCCTCGATCAGCCGTGTGGTCAGCCGCCGGTCGCCGTAGACGAACGAGACCTGCCCCGCCTCGAGCACCAGGGTCACCGCCCCTCCGGCCTCGGTCGCGGCCTTGGCGGCCTCCTGCAGGGCCCGCGCCGGGACGAGCGACGCACCGTCGACGGCTTGGTCCCAGCCGATGGTGCGTACGGCGAGGCGGTAGCTGTCGGTCGCGACGGCAGTGAGGCTGCCCTCCTTGGCGACGAGGTAGACGCCGGTCAGGACGGGGCGGCTGTCCTCGGTCGACGCGGCACGTGCCACCTGGGTCACGAGCTTGCCGAACGCCTCGGCCTTGATGGCGCCGCGCGGGGCGTCCTCGGCAGGCTCGGGCAGAGTCGGGAAGTCGTCCGCGGGCATCGCCCGCACGTCGAAGCTCGCGCGTCCGCAGCGGATCGAGACCCGCTCCGGGGTCGCTTCGAGCTCTACGGGCGCGTCGGGCAGCCTCGGCACGAGCTGGCTGAGCAGCTTGCCCAGGATCAGCGCGCTGCCCGCGGTCTCGACCTGCACCGGGATCGACACCTCGGCCGACACCTCGAGATCCGTCGCGCGACAGGTCAACCGCCCCTCGTCCGCCTGGAGGTGCAGGCCTGCCAGTGCGGGCAGGTTCACGCGTGAGCTGACGGTGCGGGTCGCCCAAGCGACCGCCTCGTTGAGCTCGTTGCGCTCGGCACGGAGCTTCACGATGGCCTCCGGTGTGTCGAGGTGGCGGGTTGTCCACCACCGTGATCGAAGAACGGTACTTGGAGTATCTGACCCGTCGTCGTAGTCGGGTCTGTGGACGGTGGGGAGAACCGGGTATCGGCCCAGGTCAGGTCAGGATCGGGGGTGTTAGCGACCGTGTGTACGGATGGCCACCATCGCGGCACTTGTCCCCGTGACAGCGCTGTAGTTCCAGGGAGCGGCGTGACCGTCCACGGCGCGCCCCCCACCGGTCCACCGCCTTTCCACAGGCCAGGTGGCGGGACGGCGGGGCCGCTGGGGACGGTCGGGCCGGGTCGGTGGGCCACGAGGTCAGCCACCGCGACGCGCACGGGTCTTGATGCGGTTGGTCAGTTCCTGGACCTGCTCGTAGATGGTGCGCTTCTCGGTCATCAGGCCGGCGATCTTGGAGTTGGCGTGCATCACCGTGGTGTGGTCGCGGCCACCGAAGGCCTTGCCGATACGTGGCAGCGAGAGGTCGGTGAGTTCACGGACCAGGTACATCGCGATCTGGCGAGCCGTGACCAACTGGCGGCTGCGGTTGGGGCTGCACAGGTCGTCGAGCGTCAGGGAGAAGAAGTCGGAGACCTCCTCCATGATCAGCTCGACCGAGATCGCCTGCTCGCGGTCGTCGGGGAACAGGTCCTTCAGCACCATCTCGGCGAGCGCCAGCTCGACCGGGGCGCGCTGGAGGCTCGCGAACGCGGTGACGCGGATCAGCGCACCCTCGAGCTCGCGGATGTTGGACTCGACCTTCGAGGCGATGAACTCGAGCACGTCGTCGGGGATCGGCAGGTCCTCGTGTTCAGCCTTCTTGCGCAGGATGGCGATGCGCGTCTCGAGGTCGGGAGGCTGCACGTCGGTGATCAAGCCCCACTCGAAACGGCTGCGCAGGCGGTCCTCGAGGCGCGGTATCTGCTTGGGTGGCCGGTCGGAGCTGATGACCAGTTGTTTCTCAGCGTTGTGAAGCGCGTTGAAGGTGTGGAAGAACTCCTCCTGGGTCCGCTCCTTGGACTCCAGGAACTGGATGTCGTCCACGAGCAGGACGTCGGACTGGCGGTAGGTGCGCTGGAACCCCAGGATCTGGTCGTCACGGATGGCGTTGATGAACTCGTTGGTGAACTGCTCGGTGGTGACGTAGCGCACCTTCAAGCGTGGGTAGAGCGAACGCACGTAGTGGCCGATCGCGTGGAGCAGGTGGGTCTTGCCCAGTCCGGCGCCCCCGTAGATGAACAGCGGGTTGTAGGCCTTCGCGGGGGCTTCCGCCACCGCGAACGCGGCCGCGTGGGCGAAACGGTTCGACGAGCCGATGACGAACCACTCGAACACGTACTTGGGGTTGAGTTGGGTCTCGTGGTCGACCTCGTCCTCGGTCGCCAGCGCCACGGTCGGCCCGGGGGGTCGCCCGGGCGCTTCGAGCGGTTGGACCGTGGTCGGGACCGTCGGCGGGGACGAGGGGTCGTCGTCGCTGACGTCCTCGACGGCGAGGGCATCGGCCTCGGCGAGCGGGCCCAGCGGCTCGGGGTTGGGCTGGACCGTGATCATGACGGTGAGTTGGCGGCCCGCGGCGCGGCTGAGCGCGGCCCCGATCACCTCGCCGCAGCGGGTGTCGAGCCACTCGCGCGCGAACGCGTGCGGGGTCGCGAGGATCACCGTGTCGTCGGTGAAGCCGACGGGTCGGGTGGCGTGGAGCCACTGCCGCTGGGCGGGTGACGTGACCGTTTCCACCACGTCGTCGAGGCTCTGCTTCCATAGCACCTCGAGGTCGAGGGGCGGGTCGGGTGTCACGTCGGCTCCTTCGGCGTGGGGCGCCATGGGGCACGCCCGCTCTCGGCCGGTGCGTGGACGGTCACGCGGGCCGGACCACTCCAGCGGAGCGGTACGGGACAACCGCCCATCCACAGAGCTGTCCACAGCTGTGGATAGCGCACCGGTGGTGCTGCGACCGTGGAGCCGGGACCCCCGGAGGGGCCGACCCCCCGGCAGGTACCGGAACCCGGCCGCGGGCGGGGAAGAGGCCTCAGCGGTGACCCGGATGGCGACTGCCGCGTGAGGCGCGGCGGGACTCTACTGCCGCCGTCCGGGGCTTGGCAAGAGGTTTTCCACAGCACCGACAGACGTGCACCCATCGCTCGTTCGTGGCAGCGGTGCGATGATGACCGCACGGTGAGGACCTCCAACGAGCGATGGACGCACGCCACAACCACGCTTCGTGCGGATACTGCCCGCCCTCGGTGACACCGCACGCCGTGCTCGCGGACCGCACGGAAGGCATCCGCTGACGCCGGATCGTCGCCGCGGCGATCCACGGGTTGACCCCGCTGGCACCGAGGTCGTAGACTCCGCCGCTCGTCCGCCCACGCACCGACACCGCCGGTGTTCGCGTGCCCCCGATCACCCCCAGGGAGGGCCGGTCCGTGAAGCGCACCTTCCAACCCAACAACCGACGCCGTTCACGCAAGCACGGGTTCCGTGCGCGCAAGCGGACGCGTGCAGGCCGGGCGATCCTCCGAGCCCGACGCCGCAAGGGCCGCGCGCGTCTGTCGGCCTGACCGGTGCCGGTCGGCTACGACCGTCTCCACCGCCCCCGCGACATCGCCGCCGTCCTCCGTGGCCGGCGCCAGCGCGCGGGGCGGTACGCGGTCGTGCACGTGCGCTCCCGCACCGACACGGGAGCGCCGCGGCTGACCGCCGTGGCGAGCCGGCGCGTCGGGAGCGCCGTGGGTCGCAACCGGGCCAAGCGGGTCCTGCGGGAGGCCGGGAGGGCGACCCCCTGGCTGGCTGGTACCGACGTCGTGCTCGTGGCTCGGGGGGCCTGCGCCGAGGCCGGCGCCGACGCGGTAACCGACGAGGTGCGCCGTCTGGCAGCCGACCTCGGGGTGCTGCACCAGGAGGCGGCGTGACCACGTCAGACCTGACAAGAGAACGAGTGGATCGGGGCACCTCCAGCCGGCCCGGCCCCCTCGCCGCGGTCCTGCTGGCCGTTCTGCGCTTGTACCGCCTGACCGCCGCGTGGCGCACCCCACGCTGCCGCTACCTGCCCACCTGCTCCACCTACGCGGTCGAGGCCATCGAGACCCACGGGGCGTGGCGGGGCGCGGGGCTCGCGCTGCGTCGCGTCGGCCGCTGCCACCCGTGGCGCCCCGGAGGCCTCGATCCCGTCCCGCCTCGGAAGGCTGACGCGTGAGTTTCTTCCTCGACCTCTGGAACGGCCTGCAGGATCTGCTGCGGGGCGCCCTGGAGGGCATCCACGGCGGGATCGACGGGCTCTTCGGGGTCCACGCCTGGGGCTGGGCCATCGTCGCACTCACCCTGATCGTGCGGATCCTGCTGCTGCCGTTGGCCTCGAAGCAGTTCAAGAGCATGCGCGCGATGCAGCAGCTACAGCCCAAGGTCAAGGCCATCCAGAAGAAGTACAAGGTCGACCGGGAGCTGATGCGCAAGGACCCGGAGAAGTACCGCAAGCGCAAGCAGCAGCAGAACGAAGAGATGATGGCCCTGTACAAGGAGCAC
This sequence comes from Actinomycetota bacterium, assembly GCA_019347575.1. Taxonomy (NCBI): domain Bacteria; kingdom Bacillati; phylum Actinomycetota; species Actinomycetota bacterium. The sequence goes on from JAHWKY010000011.1 coordinate 25,816, forward strand.
GGGGTCAACCCCGCGTCGGGTTGCCTGCCCTTGCTGCTGCAGGCCCCCATCTTCTTCGCGCTGTTCCGCGTCCTGCAGACCGAAGCCGAGATCAAGACCGCCCAGTTCTACTTCTTCACGAGCAGCGTGAGCCTGCCCGCGCGCCCCGATCCGCTGCCCGCCGACTACGTCGATCCCACCGGCCTGGGAGCCTCGCCGATGAACGCGGGCTTCGCCGGGTGGCTGCTGGTGCTGCTCATCGCCGGGACGATGTTCGTGACACAGAAGCAGATGATGGCGCGCCGGAGCGCCGGAGCGGACGAGCAGACGACCCAGCAGCAGCGCATCATGCTCTACGTGATGCCGGTGTTCCTCGGTGCCATCTCGATCAACCTGCCTCTCGGGGTGCTGCTGTACTGGGTCACGACCAACCTGTGGCAGTTCGCGCAGCAGGCCATCATCCTCAAGGAGGTCGAGGCCGAGCCCGGTGGCACCTCCGAACAGGGTGCCAAGCGGTCCCCTCGCAAGGGGCCCGACACCGGCTCCGGCGTGGCGAAGCCGGGTCGCGGTGGGCGTCGGGACCGCTCGAGGGCACCCGGGCGCCCCGAACCCAGCCCCAAGCCGAAGCCCAAGCCCAAGCCACGCGGCCGACCCGACCACCTCCCCGGTGGGAGACGATCGAGCCGCTGACCAGGAGCGAACCCCCGTGCGACGACGAACCGACACCAAGGCCGACACGCTCACCCAGGCGCTGGCCGCCGCGATCGCGGAACTGACCGAGACGGAGCCCGACGAGGTGGAGCTGAAGCTGGCGGTGCCCGGCCTCGATGAGGACGAGGCGGGGCCGGTTCGGGTGCGCCTGGAGTTCACCGTGGCCAAGGACACCGAGGAACCACAGGAGGAGACGCCGATCTCGGTCGAGGAACTCGACGAGGAGGCCGACGTCGCGGCCGACTTCATCGAGGGCCTGCTCGACCGCATGAAGCTGCCCGGCGACATCCAGATCAGGGTGCTCGAGGACCGTGCGGAGGTCGAGGTCGTGCAGGTCGGCTCGGGGGCGCTGATCGGCCGCCGCGGCGCCACACTCGAGGCCATCCAGGAGCTGCTGCGGTGCGTGCTACAGCGCAAGTTCGAGCGGCGCTCCCGCGTGGCTGTCGACGTCGAGGGCTACCGCGCCCGACGCCTCGAGCGGCTCCTGGAGAAGGCGGACGAGGCGATCGAGGAGGTCCAGGACTCGGGCGAAGCGGTGCGGCTGGAGCCCATGGACGCCTTCGAGCGCAAGGCCGTCCACCGCCGGGTCGCCGAGGCCGAGGGCGTCGGCAGCCGCAGCCAGGGACGCGAGCCGGGACGCCGCGTCGTCATCGAGCCCGACGACTGACCCGCCCCTGAGCGCCGTTCCACGTGGAACACCCCGACGGAGTGAGCGGCCGCGCCACCCCGACACCCTGGCGGCGCTGGCCGCGGCCATCCGGCGCTCGCCGCACAACCTGCTGTCGCCGCGTGCCGTGACCGAGCTCGAGAGCCGCCACCTGCCCGAGTGCGTCGCCTTCGCTGCGGGCCTGCCGTCCGGCCCCGCGTCACTGGTCGACATCGGCAGCGGGGCGGGGCTGCCCGGCCTGGTCATCGCCATCGAGCGCCCCGACCTCGCGGTCACGTTGGTGGAGGCGACCGGGAAGAAGGCGACGTTCCTGCGCGGTACCGCCCAGATCCTGGGGCTGGAGCACGTGGAGGTCGTCCACGGTCGTGCCGAGCAGCTCGGACGCGGAGCGCTCGCCGGCCGGTTCGACCTCGCGACCGCTCGTGCCGTCGCGCCGCTGGCACGGCTCATCGCGTGGGCGCTGCCGCTGCTGCGGCCGGGCGGCACCCTGCACGCGATCAAGGGCGAGCGGTGGCAGGAGGAACTCGCGGACGCCGCCGCGGTGCTGGCGCGCACCGGGGCGCAGGTGATCCACCGCCCCGTCGAGCTACCGCCGGTACCCCAACCGCGGGTTGTTACCATCGCCCGCGCCTGACGGTCTGCGTGTGGCAGATCGACACCGTCGGGCGGAGGGACGCGGGGTGATCTGGTGGCGTCGCGGCGAGCCCGCCCCGCAGGCGCTGCCGCCCATCGCCGCACGGGAGGACGAGGACGTGGAGATGCTCGGGGCACGGGTCCTCGGCGGGGCCGATGACCCCTCCGTGCGCCCCGTGCGCCCCCCGCCCGCATCGACCCGTACCGACCCCGGGTCCGAGCGCTCGCCCGGGAGTGGGTTCCACGTGGAACACGGCGATCGCGCCGCGGCCGGGCCGGTCGAGGGAGCCCGTCAGCCACCGATCGCGGATCCCGAGGCTCTGGCGTGGCGGTGGCGGCGGGGACAGCGCGAGCCACGACCGGCGCCCCCCACCGACGAGCACCAGGCCGTGACCGTCCGCCCCGTCGGCGCGCCCGTGACCGAGGACGCCCCCCGACACGGCGATGCCCCGGCGCCCCGCCCGCGCCAGTCGGCGCCGGTGCGGAGGGTCGGGGGCGGCGGATCGGCGCCGCGGGAGGAGCTCGAACGGGCGCGTCACCTCGCCACCGGCGCGTGGCAGCAGCCGCCCGAGGACGCCGCGCCCTGGGTGCGCATCGCCGAGGAGCTGCGGCGCCCGTGAACGCCCCCACCAGCGAGGACCTGATCGCGGCCGTCCCATGGCCGAGACCCCGCGGTGAGGGCACGCCTCCCGAACGGAGGGCCCGGGTCGTGGCGGTGGCCAACCAGAAGGGCGGGGTCGGCAAGACGACCACCGTCGTCTCGCTCGGGGCGGCGCTGGCCGAGGCTGGCGTCGCGGTGCTCGTGGTCGACCTCGACCCTCAGGGCAACGCCACCACCGGCCTGGGGCTGCGGGGCCACGGGGCGGCGGTGAGCTCGTACGAGGTGCTGGTGGACGGCCTCGGTCTCACGGAGGCGGCGACCGCCACCGAGGTCGCGGGGCTCGACTGCGTCCCCTCCAGCCTCGACCTCGCCGGGGCCGAGATCGAGCTCGTGTCCGCCTTCTCGCGCGAGCAGCGCCTGCAGCGCCAGCTCGACCCGGTCCGCGACCGCTACGACGTCGTGCTGATCGACTGCCCCCCGTCGCTGGGCCTGCTCACGGTCAACGCGCTCACCGCCGCGGACGAGGTCCTCGTCCCCATCCAGTGCGAGTACTACGCGCTCGAGGGGCTCGGTCAGCTCCTACGCACCGTCGAGCTCGTCCGTCGCAACCTCAACCCCGACCTGGCGGTGGGTGGTGTCGTGCTCACCATGTTCGACGCGCGGACCAAGCTCAGCCAGCAGGTCGTGGACGAGGTGCGGGAACACTTCGGTGACGCCGTGCACGACACGATCATCCCCCGCACGGTGCGCCTGTCGGAGGCACCGGGGTTCGGTCAGCCCATCACCGTGTTCGACCCGACCAGCCGCGGGGCGCGCGCCTACGCGCGGCTGGCGCAGGAGGTGGGGCACCGCCTGGGGGTGCTGGAGCGACCAGGGGAGGCAGGCTCCGCCCTCGACCGCCTCCTCGCGCCCACCGGAGCGACCGACCCTGTATCGGAGGCGGCCGGGACGGTCAGCGAGGAGGCCGATCCCGCCCCCGAGGTCGGCGAGCAGGCGGAACGCACCCAGAGCGCTTCTACGCCCCGTTCTGACCGACCCCAGGGCGATCCCCTCGGGCCGTCTGAGCCCGACACGACGCCTCCCGCCCCCGAGACCGGGGTCCCGTGGTCCGAGCCCCACCCGACATCTCCCGCATCCTGGTACGGAGGGACCCCCCGATGAGCAACCGACCCGGCGGTCTCGGCCGCGGCCTGGCCGCCCTCATCCCCCCGGGCACGGGCCCCGTGCTGGTGGAGGTGCCGATCAGCGCGGTGAGCCCCAACCCGCGCCAGCCGCGCGGGGTGTTCGACACCGACGAGCTCGAGGAGCTCGCCACCTCCATCGCCGACGTCGGGCTGCTGCAACCCATCATCGTGCGACCGCTGGGCGACCAGCGCTACGAGCTCGTCGCCGGGGAGCGACGGCTGCGCGCGAGCAAGCTCGCGGGACTGACCCGGATCCCCGCGATCGTGCGCGAGACCAAGGAGGAGAACCGCCTCAAGGAAGCCCTGATCGAGAACGTCCACCGCGTCGACCTCAACCCCCTCGAGGAGGCCGCCGCCTACCGCCAACTGCTCGACGATTTCGGGATCACCCAGGACGAGCTGAGCCAGCGCATCGGCAAGAGCCGCCCCAGCATCTCCAACAGCCTGCGGCTGCTGTCGCTGCCTCCGGCGGTGCAGCGTCGGGTCGCCGCCGGGGTGCTGTCCGCGGGCCACGCCAAGGCCCTGCTCGCGCTCGAGAGCCGCAGCGCGCAGGAACGGCTCGCGGAGCGGGTCGTGGCCGAGGGTCTGTCGGTCCGCGCTACCGAGGAGGCGGCACGTCTGGCCCTGATCGACGACGAGGACGCGGCCGCGACCTCGGGGCGCTCGGGGCGATCCCGACGCCCCCTCAACGCTCCTGGCCTGCAGGAGCTGGAGGAGACCCTGAGCGATGCGCTGCAGGCGCGGGTGCGCATCTCGATGGGGGCACGACGGGGCCGGGTTCAGATCGACTTCGCTTCGGTCGATGACCTGGAGCGGATCGTGGGCACCATCACCCGTGGCCTGTCCGCGGTGGAGGCCCTCGAGGAGGGCTGAAACACCCTCCGCCACAACTGGGAGTAACTTCCAGTCCGGGCTGGAAGATCCTCAGCGGGTCTCCGCGGGCCGCGTGAGGCGCTCGATCGTGCCGTCGGCGCGCCCGAGCAACGCCTCGGTGGCCAACCCCACGAACAGCCCGCAGCACACCACCCCCGGCGTAGCGGTGAGGATCGCATCGGTGCTCGCCGGATCGGCGAGGCCGCCGGGGAAGCGGGCATCGAGCACGACGTTGCCGTTGTCGGTGCGGTACGCCCCGTCGCCCCGGGCCCTGACCGTGAACCCCAGGCGCTCGAGCGTGCGGGTGACCGGCCCGACGGCGAAGGGGACCACCTCGACCGGCAAGGGGAAGGAGTCAGCGAGGGCGTCGACCACCTTGTCGGGCGTGGCGATGACGACGAAGCGGTCGCACAGCGTCGCCACGACCTTCTCACGCAGAAGTGCTCCGCCTCCGCCCTTCGTCAGGGCCAGCTCGCCGGTCAGCTCGTCGGCACCGTCCACACCGAGGTCGAGGCGCTCCACCTTGCCCGGATCGAGCAGCCCGATCCCGAGCTCGCGGCAGCGTGCGGCCGTGGCCTCGCTGGTCGGTACCCCCGCGACCGTCGCGCCGCGCGCGGCGAGGGCGTCGAGGAAGTGGGCGACCGTCGAGCCCGTACCCAGGCCCAGGACCATGCCGTCCTCGACGAGCTCGGCGGCGGCCGCGCCGGCCGCGCGTTTGCCCATGTCGTCAGCCACCGCGGCCCTCCGTGACGGGCCGCGACCCTACCCGTGCTCCTCGTCGGCGACGGGCCACGAGCGCACCAGGGTCGCGAGCTCGCCGAGGCCGTCGAGGACGAGATCGGTCTCGACCTCCTCGGGCAGGTCCTGCAGCCGACCCCAGGGACCGCGACGCAGCCAGCACGTCGACAACCCCGCGGCGGCGGCGGGCAGGATGTCGTTGTCGACCCGATCCCCGACGTACAGGACCTCCGCAGAGGGCACCTCCGCGATCGCGACGACGGCCTCGAAGAAGCCCGGATCGGGCTTCTCGACGCCGATCCCATCGCTCGTGACGACCTCGTCGGCACCCAGATCGAGCGCGCGGAGCTGCTCGCGCCGTCGCTGCGGCTGGTTGCCGGCGAGCACCGTCCGCAGCCCGGCGTCGGCGAGCTCGACGAGGCAGGCGCGCACATCGGGGTACACGTCACTGAGCAGGAAGCCGCCGTAGCGGTCCTCGTGCGTGGCGGACAGCTCGCGCCAGTCGGTGTTGGGTGCGACCTCTGCCAGTGCCAGCTCGTGATCGAGGCCCTGGACGATGGCCGCGCCCATCACGGCGTGGAGGGTGAAGGGCGAGACCCCGAGCAGCTCGGCCCACACCGACCAGACGCGCGTCTCATCGATCACCACCTCGCCGATGTCGAACACGACCGCGCGAGGAGGCGGGTTGACCGGCGGCTCCAACTCAGTGGCCCCGTTCACGACCACTCAGGCCGTGGCCAGCTCGACGAGCCGCGCGCACAGATCGGTGAACGACGACCCCGCGGCCTGGGCTGCCAGCGGCAGCAGCGACGTCTCGGTCAGTCCCGGGCAGGTGTCCAACTCGAGGATCCACGGTCGGCCCTCGGCATCGACGATCAGGTCCGCACGCGACACGTGCCGCGCCCCGACGGCGTCGAAGGCGGTCACCGCGGTGGCGTTGCAGCGCTCGAGCACCTCGGGATCGAGCCTGGCGGGGACGTGGAACTCGGTGGCACCGGCCGTGTAGCGCGCGGCGAAGTCGTAGACGCCCTCCTTCGGCTGGATCTCCACAGCGGGCAGCGGTTCGCCATCGAGGACCGAGACGGCGACCTCGGTGCCGGGGACGAAGCGTTCGATGAGCACCCGGTCGGCGTAGGAGAAGCCCCCCACGATGGCGGCAGGCAGGTCGCTGACCTCCTGGGCGTAGGACAGTCCCAGCGACGACCCACCGTTGGCGGGCTTGACGACCAGCGGCAACCCGAGTTCGCCGGCGATGCGCTCCACGGCAGCCGATGCGCCCATCTCGCGGAACGCCGACTGGCTGAGCGCGACGTGCTCGGGCACGGACAGACCGGCGCGGCGGTACACGCCGTGCGCGATCGACTTGTCCCAGGCCAGTGCCGAAGCCAGCGCGTCCGGCCCGGTGTAGGGCACGTCGAGGACCTCGAGGATCGACTGGATCGTGCCGTCCTCGCCCGCCGCCCCGTGCAGGGCCAGGAACGCGAGGTCGAAGCCGCCCTCGGACAGCCGCGGGACCAGATCGCGGTCGACATCGAGGCGGGTGACCTGGTGTCCGACGTCCACCAGGGCGTCCGCGACCCGGCTCCCGGAGCGCAGACTGACCTCGCGCTCGAGCGAGATGCCTCCGGCGAGGACGGCGATGTGCAGGCTCACAGCGGACCTCCCGGCTGCTCACGTCGGCGCGGTCTGGGCTCGGGCCTCGCCTCGCCGCCGTAGACCGCTTCGACCAGCTCGATCTCCTCGTGCAGCAGCTCACCGAGCCGGACGATGCCCTCGTGGATGCGCTCTGGGGTCGGGAACGAGTAGCACAGGCGCAGCTGGCCACCGCCCTGACCGTCGGCGTAGAAGCCGCGTCCGGGGACGTAGGCCACGCGGTGCTGGATGGCCTTGGCGAGCAGCGCGGACGTGTCGATGCCGGTGGGCAGCGTGACCCACACGTAGAAACCGCCGGTCGGCCGGGTCCAGCTGCAACCGGACGGGAACTCGCTCGCCAGCGCGCCGAGCATCGCCTCGGCACGTTCGCGGTAGACCTCTCGGAAGCGCTTGATCTGCTCCGCCCAGGGCTGCCGGGTCAGCCAGGTCTCGACCACCATCTGGGTGAGGCTGGACGGGCACAGGTCCGCGGCTTCGCGCAGCAGGACGAGCTTGTCGCGGATGGGGGTCGGGGCGGCGATCCAGCCGATACGCGCCCCGGGCGCGAACGTCTTCGAGACCGTGCCCACGTACACCACCCGGTCGGGGATGAGGTCGAGGAACGCGGGCCACGTCTGCCCCTCGAAGTCCAGCAGTCCGTAGGGGTTGTCCTCGAGGACGACGAGGTCGGACTGCTCCACGATCGCGGCGACGCGCTCGCGGCGCGCGGGGGACAGCGAGACCCCGGCGGGGTTCTGGTGGTTGGGGACGGTGTAGAGGAACTTGACGCGCCGGCCCTCCGCCGCGATCTGCGCGAGCGTGTCCTCGAGCGCCTCGGGGAGGATGCCGTCGTCGTCCATGGCGACGTGGCGGACGTCGGCTCGGTGCGACGCCAGCGCCCCGAGCGCCCCGACGTAGGTCGGGCCCTCGCACAGCACAACGTCACCGTCGTCGACGAACACCTTGGTGACCAGCTCGAGTCCCTGCTGGCCGCCGACGGTGACGACGAGGTCGTCGGCGTGCGCCCCGATGCCCTCGAGTGCCATCACGTCGACCAGCCGCTCACGCAGCTCGGGACGCCCCTGGCCGATGCCGTACTGCAGCGCGGTCACGCCGTGGTCGCGCACGACCTCGCTGACCACCTCCTCGACCGCCTGCAGGTCGAGCGCCGCCGTGTAGGGCATGCCCCCGGCGAACGAGACGATCTCGGGTCTGCTCGCGACCGCGAAGAGCGCCCGGATCTCGGAGGCGGCCATGCCACGGACCCGCATCGCGTACCGCTCGAGGTAGGGGTCGGTGTCGAGGCGCAAGGCGGGTTCCGGAGGCAGGGGTAGTCTCGGCCACTGTACCGGCGAGGAGCAGCGGCGATCGTGGCAGGCACGCCCCAGGAACCGCCAGAGGCAGCGATCTCGGAGCTCCGCTACGTCGCGCCGGGAGGGTGGCGCCGGGCGCTGGTCGGCCTGTTGTTCGGGGCGGCGATCGGGGCGGCCGCGGCGCTGGTGCTCCCGCGCGACGAAGGGCCGCGACGGAACCGCCCTTGAGCCGCCCCGTCGCAGCGCTGTCCGCCGATCACCTCGACCGGCTGCCGGGGCGTTGCGCGGCGTGCCTGTTCTGGGAGTTGGGCCGGCCCCGACCCGATCCGCGCGTCCCGTCCGACGGCGACGAGCTCGCGGGCGATGCCAGGGTCCAGAAGGGAGCGTGGATCACGGCGCAGACGCTCGACGGCTTCCCTCCGGGCAGGGTCGTCGTCCGCGACGGTCAGGTCGCCGCCTTCGCGCTGTTCGGCGCCCCCGGGACGTTCGCTCGTCGGCGTCACCCCGTCCCACCTTCCTCGGACGACGCGCTGTTCCTCGCGACGATCCGGGTCGGGGCAGCGGCACGGGGCGGGGGACTGGGCAAGCTGCTGCTGCGTGAGTCGATCCGGGCCGCGGTCGAGTCGGATCTGCGAGCGGTCGAGGCCTACGGCGATCGGCGCTTCCGCGACCACGACTGCGTGCTGCCGTCGCAGTGGCTGCTGCACCACGGTTTCGAGGTGCACGCCGAGCACCCTCGGTACCCGCTGCTCCGGCTCGAGGTCAAGCGCACCCTGCGCTGGGCCGAGTCGCTGGAGCAGGCCTTCGACGAGATCCTCGAGCGCATGCCGCGACGCGTCCCCGTACCGCAACAGGCGCCGATGCCACGCAGCGGTAGCACCCGCGTGGACGGATGACGGGACCCATCCGATGTGAGGGTGTCATGCCTGCCTCCTGGAGGGGGAGGGGCCGGCGTTGCGCCTGGTCATCCCCCCCGCACGTAGGCGTCGAGTGCCCCGATCAGCGCGTCGGCGATGGTGTCCTGGTACTCGCTATCGGCGAGGCGCAGGCCCTCGTCGGGGTGGGTCAGGAACCCGGGTTCGACCACGACCGCCGGGGCCCGCGTCTCGCGGAGGATGGTCGAGGCCGCGGGATGGGCGCGGCAGTTCGGGGCACCGGTGGCCGCAGCCAGCGCGTCGACCGCGCGCTCGGCGAGCTCACAGCCGGCCTCCGATCGTGACTGCGCGGTTCCGAAGTAGTACGCGGCTGCCCCACAGGCGTTGGGCGATGCGAGTCCGTTGAGGTGCAGCGACACGACGAGTTCGACCCCCTCGTCGTTCGCGAGCCGCGCGCGCCGGGACGGCGACGGGGTGTTGCTGGGCCCCCGGGACAGGATCGCCTGGCCTCCGAGCGCGATCAGCCGCCCCACCACCCGGTTCGCGAGCTGCCACGCGATCTCGTGCTCCGGTGTGCCGTCGGGACCGACGACGCCGGGATCGCTGGGACCGTGGGCGGGATCGACGAGCAGGCGGACGCCCACGAGCGAGCCCTGTCGGCCCCGCCGCAGGCCTTCACGTTCCTTCACCGCGACCGCGGGGGCGGACTGGTGCTGGCGGTGCAGTCTGCGCAGCGCGCTCAGGGTGTCGGACCCGGCGATGCCATCGACCGGCAGCCCGACGTTGAGCTGAAAGTCCCGTACCGCACGTTCGGTGTCGGGTCCGTAGATCCCGTCCATGTTGCCCGCATCGAAGCCGAGGTGGTTGAGACGGGACTGCAGCTCGCGGACGTCGTCGCCCCGCAGCATGGGATGACGCGCGTAGAGCGTGCGGTCGCCGAGGTCGTAGCCGGCCTCCACCAGGATCCGCCACGTGTCGGGGCCGACGACCCCGTCGGCGACGAGGCCGCGCCCCTGCTGGAAGGCCCGCACCGCCGCCTCCGTGCCAGCATCGAACACGCCACGGTCGTCGCTGCCGATGTCGAGAGCGAGGTCGGCCAGCCGGCGCTGGACGTCCTCCACCTCGGGTCCCGCGGAGTCGCGGCGGATCACCTGCATGCGCGGAGGTTACGGCGCCCCCATGAGCGTGCGGTCTTCTCGGAAACCCGCGCCGCTCGGTGGCGTGAGGGGCGTGGGCAGGTGCGTGCGCTGTCCCCCGGAAACCCTCGCCTTCGGTGGTTTCCGTTGCACTTCGGAAACCACCGAGCGGCGAGGGTTTCCGAGAAAGCGTGGCGGCTACGGCAGGACGTCAGAGATATCCGAGAGGAGTTGTTCCTTGCCGCGGGCGCCGACGATGCGCTTGATGGGCTCGCCGTCCTTGAAGAGCATCAGCGTGGGGATGGACATGATCCCGTACTGGCGGGCGGTCTGCGGGTTCTCGTCCACGTTCAGCTTCATGACCTTGAGCGTGTCGCGCTGCTCGTTGCCGATCTCGTCGACGATCGGGCTGACCATCCGGCACGGGCCGCACCACTCGGCCCAGAAGTCGACCAGGACGGGCTTGTCGGCCTCGAGGACCTCCTGCTTCCACTGGTCGTCGGTGACCGGTACCGAACCCATGGTCGTGCCTCTCGCTCGTGAACGTGTCGGCGGGGGAACGCGGTGAGGGCGGTGGGTTGTTCCCGCGTCCACCGTTCAGCGTAGACCGGTACCCCGCGTACCCCGGTGACCGGAAGAGCGTGACTCAACCGTGGAGATCGGCGAGGTAGCGCTCGGCATCGATGGCCGCGCGGCACCCGGTTCCGGCTGCGGTCACCGCCTGGCGGTAGGTGTGGTCCATGACGTCACCGCAGGCGAACACACCGGGGACGTTGGTCCTCGTGGTGGGCTCGTCGACCTCGATGTAGCCGAACTCGTCGGTCGTGACGACGCCGTCGACGAGCTGGGTGTTGGGGATGTGCCCGATGGCGAGGAACACGCCGTCCGCAGCCAGCTCGGTGGTCTCGTCGGTCCGGACGTTGCGCAGCTTGACCCCGTTGACCTGGCCGTTCTCACCAGTGATCTCATCGATGAGGGTGTCCCAGATGAAGGCGACGCGGTCGTTCTTCAGCGCCCGCTCCTGCATGATCTTGGAGGCGCGCAGCTCGGACCGCCGGTGGACGACGGTCACCTTCGATGCGAACTTGGTGAGGAAGGTGGCCTCTTCCATGGCGGAGTCCCCCCCGCCGACCACGACGACGTGCTGGTCACGGAAGAAGAAGCCATCGCACGTCGCGCATGCGGACACGCCGCCCCCCCAGTACTCGTCCTCTCCAGGGATCTCGAGCTTCCGTGGGCGCGCGCCGGTCGCCATGATCAGGGCTTGGGCGAACACCTCACGGGCCCCAGTGCGGACCCGGAAGGGCCGGACGTCGAGGTCGATCTCGGTCACGTCCTCGGTCCAGAACGTCGTACCGAACCGCTCCGCCTGAGCCCGCATGTCGCTGATCAGCTGTGGCCCCATGATCCCCTCGGGGAAACCCGGGTAGTTCTCGACGTCGGTCGTGAGCGTGAGCTGACCACCCGTAGGGCCGCCGGCTGTCATGCCCTCGATCACGAGCGGTTCGAGGTTGGCGCGGGCCGTGTACAGCGCAGCGGTCAGCCCTGCGGGACCTGATCCGATGATGACGACGCTGCGGGTCTCGGGTGGCGACATCGCGGGGTGCTCCGGGGGGGGCGGTGGGTCGGCCTGAAGCGTAACGGGGGGTGGCTTCGTGCCATTCCCGCTGCGACTGGCTGACCGCGGGCGGACACGGAGCGGGTGTCTACCCTCATCGCGTGGACACGACGACGACCTGCACCCGGCACGGGACGCCGACCCGCCTGGCGTGCTCGAACTGTGGCACGCCGATCTGCCCGCGTTGCTCGGTCGACACGCCGGTGGGTCAGAAGTGCCCGGACTGCGCGAAGCTGCCCCGCCGGGCCCGCGCGCAGGCGAAGCCGCAGCAGTACGTCAAGGGCATCGCCTACGGCGCGCTCGCCGCGGGGGTCGGGGCGTTCCTGCTCAACCTGCTGTTCGCCAGCTCCGTACCGTTCCTCCGCTGGATCCTCGCCGGCGTGGTCGGATTCGGTATCGGGCGTGCCGTCATCAAGGGAGCGGAGGGCAACCGGGCCTCCACCCTCCAGCGTTCCGCGGTTCTGCTCGGGGTGGTCGCGGTCCTCGGTGGCTGGCTCATCGCCGGGTACCCGCCGCTGCTGGCGAACATCACCGTGATCGGCAGCTACCTCGCCGCCGCCTACGGCGCCTGGCTTGCGTTCGAGAGGTGAGAGCCGGCCGTGTGGCGGGGTGCGCGAGCGGCCGAGACCGCGCTCTCGGCCGCGGGGGATGGCGAGGCCCCTATCGACGGCGCGGATGCGCCGTCGCCAGTACTCGAGCGCTGACTACAGCTGCCACTGGGTGAAGTGCAGGACGACACAGTCGGCGCGGGCGACGGCCCAGACCTCGAGCCGGGTGAACGAGCCGTCGTCGGGTGACGGCGAGGCGAACAGGTACAGCACCGCGGGCTCGCCCTCGAACGTCGCGACCTCGGCCAGCAGCGGGATCAGCGTGTCCGTGGACTCGAGGAGGATCTCGGCCGCGCAGCGCCGCGCATCCTCGACGGGATCGTCCGTGACCCGTGCGGCCTCGGCTCCGTCGGCACTCTCGGTCCCTGCGCCCAGCTCGGCGGACGGCGCGGCGTCGCTCTCGAGGGTGGCGTCGGCGCTCGCGCCGAAGTCGTCCGCGCCGGGAGCTTGGAGGGCGGTCGCCACGTCGCTGGTGTAGCCCAGTTCCTGGGTGTTGCGTTGAGCCAGATCGCGGGCTTCGTCCTGCGACAGGTCGTCGAGGCGGTCGGGGTCGACCACGGCACCGTCGGTCAACGACTCCAGCGTGTCTGCGCGGTAGTCGGTGTCGCTGACCTGGACCAGCGCGAGGGCGTCGTCGGCCGGGCCGGACAGCTCGGTGAGGGCCGTGTCAGCGTCATCCCCGGACAGCAGCGAGGCGACCCCGAAACTCGCCACGCCGATCACTCCGGCGGCGGCGGCCGCGAGGCCGGCGCCCCGGAGGAACCGGGTCCGTCGCTGTTGCCGGCGGGCAGCCAGCTCGTCCGCAGCGCCGTCGGTCCGGGCGAGCTCCTCGCGGAGGGTGGCGCGTAGCCGCCGCGAGAAGTCGGCGGGTGGCTCCACGGGCGGCAGAGCGGCGAGGGCGGCGTCGGAGCGACGGATGGCCTCGAGCTGGCGGCGCAGCGCGGCGTCGCGGGCGAGCCGGGCCTCGAGGGCCGCACGCTCGTCCGCGGGGAGCTCGTCCGCCAGGTAGGCGGCGAGCTTCTCGCCGTTCGCGCTCATGTCCATGGTCTCCTCCAGGGAGTAAGAGGTCGCGGAGGTCCCAGAAGTTCCGGGCCAGCGCGAGATGCCCTCCTACTCCGGTGGGCCCCGTGCGGTCCTGCGCCTGGATGCCGGGGTCGAGGGGGCGTCGTGCTGGTCGGAGGGTGGCGCGGGGTCCCCCGGTTCCTCCTCGAGGAGGACGGCCATCTGGGCTCGGGCGCGGTGGACGCGGCTCTTGACCGTTCCGACGGGTAGCTCGAGCGCCTCGGCGACCTCGCGGTAGCCCTGACCCTCGATGGCGACGAGGATCAGCAGCGTGCGGGACAACTCGTCGAGTTGAGCGAGCGCGCGCTGGACCTGCATCACCGTCTCGGTCGCCCCGATGGCCTCGTCCTCCAGCGCGAGAGCGTCGCCGGCGAACTCCCCGACGTCCTCGACGGGTGTCTGGGGGCGGCGCGCGCGCTTGCGGGCGAGGTCGTTGCACACGTTGACCGTGACGCGGTAGATCCAGGTGGACAGCTTGCTGTTCCCGCGGAACGAGCCCGCCCGGCGCAGGATGGTCAGCAGGGTCTCCTGGGTCGCGTCCTGCGCGTCGGTGTGGTCGCCGAAGTAGCGGTAGCAGATGCCGTACACGCGGCGTTCGTAGCGGTCCACGAGCTCGGCGAAGGCGTTGTCACGCACGTGTCCGGTCGCCGCGACGAATGCGGCGATCAACTCCTCATCGGTGCGCGTATCTGCCATCACGATCGCCCCACGAAGCTGACCTCGGCGATGCCTGCCTCGAACCGGCCGTCGTCGCGGGGCGCCAGCTCGGTGATCCACAGCAACCAGTAGCGCGCGCCCGGAACCTCGTCGGGAACCGTGAACGAGCCGGTCTCCTGCAACACGACGGGAGCGATGACCGGTTCTCCCCAGGCCGCGAAGGCATCCAATCCGGCAGCGTCGATGTCCCTGAGCTGATCGACGGCGTGCACCTGGACGGTGATCCCCGGTGTCGTGACGGCCACTCGGACCTCCGCCACGTCACGGGTGGTGCCCAGGTCGAACCACAGACCTGCTCCCGGCTTGAGGTTGCCGAACTGGGGGGCGCGCTGGTACGGCTCGGTGGTCCACGCGGTCGCGGGATCGCCGTCGTGGGCGAGGGGGACCTCGTCGGGACTCTCCCTCCGGTCCGGTGTGCCGAAGGGGTCGAAGTCGCTGGTGGCCTCGATCGGCAACGTTTCGGTCCCGGTGCCCGCGTCGGGCGCCGACGGGCCGCCGTCGAGGTCGCCGAGCGCCCGCGTGGCGAGGAAGGCGATCGTGGCCAGCAGCAGCGTGCCGACGATCAGCACCATCCAGCGGCTGGGGTCGGTCCGCGGTTCGCGCATCGACGGCAGCGTGGTCGTCTCGTCCCCCGCGGCACCGACCGGCGAGACCAGACGTGAAGTCACCTCCGATGGGCGGGTGGGCACGAGACGCCCGAGTCCATCCGCGAGGGCGATCCCGTCGGGGAAGCGTTCGTCCGGGTCGCGCCGCGTTGCCCGGACGAGGACGTCGTCGAGGCCGCGCGGGACGTCGGCGCGCAGCTGGCGCGGCGACGGCAGCTCCTGGTGCAAACGCGCCGCAGCCGTGGCCGTCGGGGTGTCGCCCTGGTAGGCGGGGCGGCCGGTGAGGCACTCGTACAGCACGACCCCGAGGGCGTAGACGTCGGCACGGGCGTCGACCACGGCGTCGCTCTGGAGCTGCTCGGGGGCGATGTAGGCCGCCGTGCCGACGACCGTTCCGGGGTTGGTCAGCTTGGCCTCCTCCATCCCGATCGCCTTCACGATCCCGAAGTCGGTCAGCTTCACGACACCATCGGTCGTCAGGAGGATGTTGGCGGGCTTCACGTCCCGGTGGACGAGGCCGTGGGCGTGTGCCTCTCCGAGCGCTGCGGCCACCTGCTCGCCGAGCGCGGCCACGACCACCGGGTCCATAGCCCCGCCGCGCTTGAGCAGATCGGCGAGGCTCGGTCCCGCAACGAGCTCCATAACGATGTAGACGATGTCACGGTCCGTGCCGACGTCGAAGATGGGGACGACGTTGGGATGCGTCAGCCGGGCCGCAGCCTTCGCCTCCCGGTGGAAGCGCTCGACCGTTTCATCACTTATGGCGAGGTGAGGGTGCAGGATCTTCATCGCGACCGAGCGGTCGAGCGCTCCGTCGTAGGCGCGCCACACCACCGACGCCCCACCCGAGCCGATGGGCTCCTCCAGCGTGTAGCGATCGTCGACACGGTGGGACGCGCCTGGCCAACTGGTCGAGACGGGTGGAGGCAGGTCGGGGGGCGGTTCGTCGCTGTGTGAGACGACGGTGGGGTCGTCGTTCCCCACGCCACCCCCCTGTGCGCGTTCGGACCGAGAGGCGATGGTCACTGTCTCCAGCGGGCGCGGCCATCGACCGAGGGCGTGGTGAAGTCCTCCGAGACCCGGTGGAGCAGGAGCGTGTTGGCCGCGCGCTGCACCGTGACGGTGACGAAGTCTCCGTCGACGCCGATGGACACGAGCTCGACATCCTCCCGCTCTGCGGCCGCCAGCGCCGCCTCCTCGCCCTCGGCCAGGTCGTCGGGGTCACTCATGACGTTGGCGGCGGCCGTGGCGACCTCGCGGGCGGGGTCATCGAGGGCGAACCACGTGAACGCGACGGAGAGGAACTCGTAGCCCACCAGCGCGATGACCGCCATGAACACGACGAGCTGGATCAACCACCTGCTGATGACCTCCCCTGCTTCGTCCGTGTGCATGCGGTGCCGCATCGTCACCCTCCCGCGCCGGCGCGATCGTACCCAGCCGAGGTCCTCTGGCCGGTCACACCCGTTCACGATTGACGACCTCGAGGCGGGGTCTGCTGGGGCGTGACCGTCGCCACAGACCGATCATCAGCAGCACGAGAACGACGACGACGGTGCCGATGATCGCGGGGCCGCTGATCGCGGTCGAACGCACCGGGATGGTCCCGGTCGCCAGGAGACGGCTGCCGGTCACGTCGGTGACGGTGACGATCACGCCGAACGATCCCGGCGCCGCGACCCGTACCGGGAACGCGAGGGTGCGTACACCTGGTTGCTCGAACGTGATCACCTCCTCCTGGCCCTCCGTCCAACGCAGGCTCGCGCGGCTCTCCAGCGTCACGAGGACCTGCAGCGGGTCGCCGGTCCGCCGTTGGATCGTGACCGGGATCGTCCCTGACTCGGACGTCAGGGTGATGCGCGCCCCGGTGGGGACATCGATCTCACCGAACGCGCGGGCGACGGTCGCCATCACGTCCTCCACCATCGCGGTTCCCGTCGCGCCTCCCCGGTACCAGATCGACGGGGCGCGCAGCAGCTGACGCTCGAGCGCGGTGACCTCGCGGCCGGCGATGCGGTCGTCGAGCTCCCCCGGGATCGCCTCGAGCAGCGTCGCGAGGTCGGCTCGCGCCGACACGAGCGCTTGCTCGAGGGCGAGCGAGAGGTTGGTCGGTCGCTCACGCAACGTTGCGGGAGCCGGAGGCACCGCGCTGGATGCGAGCTGGCCGGCGGGATCGGTCAGCCGTAACCACGGCGCCTCGTGCGCTGCGGCGTACAGCGCCGCGGCCAGAGGTCCGTCGATAGCCCAGTCCAGTGGCGGGTGGATCGCCAGGGCACGTCCCGGCGCGTTCGGGCGTTCTCCCCACAGCACCGCGGTCTCGGCGAGCAGACGCTGCGCCGCGACCGTCGGCCCGTGGCGTGGGTCGGGCTCGAGTACGACCTGATCGAGGTACGGGTCGGGCACGGTCGTGGTGAGCCGTCGGCCCCGCGGTGTGGTGAGGGCCCGGACGGGGTTGGGCAGCTCGGGGTAGTTGGCGAGGTCGTGGGGGTAGGTCACCTGGTTGGCGGGCAGCAGGAGGTGCTCGATCCCGTTCTCGACGAGCACATCGAGCACGGGGCGGTTGACCGGCGTCGTCACCCAGAACGTGGCGGGGTCGGGGCGGCGCTCGAGGGCATCGTCGAGGCGCCGTCGACCCTGGCTCGTGGCCGTCCCCGCCTCGCTGTCGAGGGGCGGGGGCGCTGCTGCCAGTGCGGCGACGTCGGCGTCGGCGTAGCTGCCCGCCACCGGCTCGAACGCGGTGCTGGCACCGACGGCACGGAGCCGCGACAGGAACTCCTCGGAGCGGACCGCTGGCGCCTCCGATGGGCTCACCTCGCGGCGGGTGCCATCGCTCTCGACGACGGTGAAGCCATCGGCACGGTCCTGCAGGTCCTCCAGCAGGTGAGCTGCCGGAGCGAGCAGCACCTCCGGAGCGTCACTCCTCTCCACGATCCGGAGCAACGTGTCGAGTCGCCCTCCAGGTCGGATCGAGACATCGACGTCCGGTGGGTAGACATCGCCGGGTAGGCGCCACGGTGGCTCGTTGAGGGGCCACACGAAGGTTGTGTGGAGGGGTTCGGTGACGGGCTCCGCCAGGTAGACGACGGCGGTCGCGACGCGATCGAGCTCGGCCGCTCCCTGCAGGAGCGTCAGCACGACGGGGTAGACGGCGGTCGTGCCGGGCGCGGTCGCCCAGGGCATCTCCCCTTCGGGGCGCGTGACCGCGACACCCTGCACGTCGCCGACCTGCAGCGCGGATCCGTCCGCGATATCGATGATGGTCGAGTGGAGCAGCGCGATCCGGTCACCGACGTCGAGGACCCCGTGCAGGGTGCTGCGGAAACGCGCTCGCTCGAAGACCTCGACCGAGAGCCTCAGGTCCTCGAGGTCGGTGACGCCCTCGTTCTCCACCAGCAGGCGCAGACGTAGGTCCGCGGCCGGAGCTTCCGCGTCGGACGGCACCGTGCCTGGCCCGATGATCCCATCGAGGCCGGCGAGGTAGAGACCCGCCTCGGTCGCTCGTTCGGGTTGCGCGGCCGCCGGGACCACGCCCACGACCAGCGCCGCGAGGCAGGCCGCGACGCCGGCCCACGCTCGGATCACCCGTCGGCCCCCCTGGTGGCCACGTTCTCCCGCGGCCCGGACGGCAGCACCTGTCGCACCAGGTTGCGTTCGTTGCGGTGTGCGAGCCGGACGAGCGCGACGTCCACGGGGACCCACTCGACGTACTCCGCCTCGTCGTCGCGCTCTCCCGGCGGCTCCCCGTCGTGGCGCATGCGGTAGTAGTGCACGTACTTGTGGTAGCGGACCTTGTCGGGGCGCCACACGAACCAGTAGTCGATGGTGCCGAGCTGCTCCTCGATGATGGCGCCGTACCCGGTCTCTTCACGGACCTCGCGCACCGCCGCCTCCTCGGAGGTCTCGCCGGGCTCGATGCGCCCCTTCGGAAGGGTCCACTGGGCTCGCCCCGCTGCGTTCCGACGGGCGATGAGCAGCACCCACCGCTGGCCGTCGTCGCGGTCGTCGAGCACGACCCCGCCCGCCGACGTGGCCTTCCTGGTCGGGTACCTGGGCATGCCAGCGAGAGTAGCGGGTGGTGTGCGCGGCCCTGCCCGCCTCGGCTCCACGACACCTACCCTCGACGGGTCGATCAGGGGATGGTCGTGCGAGCCTTGGTGCAGCGCGTCATTCGAGCCCGGGTGAGTGTCGAGGCGGAGGTCGTCGGCGAGATCGGCCCGGGGCTGCTCGTGCTCGTCGGGGTCACGCATCACGACGACCGGGGGGTCGCGACCCGGGTCGCGGAGAAGGTCGCCAACCTGCGCGTGTTCGCCGACGAAGCCGGGGTGATGAACCGCTCCCTGCTCGAGATCGGTGGCCAAGCCCTGGTCGTGAGCCAGTTCACCCTGTACGGGGACACGAGCCGGGGTCGCCGACCTTCGTGGATCGGCGCGGCGCCACCCGAGGTCGCGGCCCCGCTCGTGGACGCGTTCGCGGAGTACCTGCGAGACTTGGGACTGGTGGTTGAGACCGGCGCCTTCGGTGCCGATATGCAGGTGGAACTCACCAACGACGGCCCCGTGACGCTGTCGTTGGAGCTCGAGAAGCGAGGGTGAGCGGAACCGCGACCCGCTAGGGTTCGGCGACAGGGGCCAGGAGGCGCTCGCGTGGTCACCATCAACGAGTACCTGCAGTACGTCGTCGAGAAGGGCGGTTCCGACCTGCATCTCAAGGCAGGCGGCCCGGCGTACGTCCGCATCGACGGCGAACTCAAGCCCATCACGAGCCTGCCCCCTCTGTCTCCGGCGGACACGGAGCGCTTCGCGTTCGCGATGATGGACGACCGCACCACCAACCAGTTCATGAACCACAGCGAGGCCGACTTCGCGTACTCGCTGCAAGGTGTCGGTCGCTTCCGGGTCAACGCTTTCCGACAGCGCGGCTCGGTCGGGATCGTGCTCCGCCGCGTCCTGCCCGGCACCCCGGACTTCGAGTCGCTCGGTCTGCCGCCTGCGGTTCGGGCGCTCGCCGAGGAGCACCGCGGCCTCGTGCTCGTCACCGGGCCGACCGGCTCGGGGAAGACCACCACGACGGCGGCGATGATCGGGCACATCAACCGCTCGCGGCGCTGCCACATCGTCACGATCGAGGACCCGATCGAGGTGATGCACCGCGACGAGTCGGCCATCATCGACCAACGCGAGGTCGGGGTCGACACGTCGGACTTCCCGCGGGCGCTCAAGGCCGTCGCCCGCCAGGACCCCGACGTCATCTTCATCGGCGAGATGCGAGACCTCGAGACCGTAATCGCCGCCCTGCAGGCCGCCGAGACCGGCCACCTGGTCATCTCGACCCTGCACACGACCGATGCGCGCGAGACCGTCAACCGCATCGTCGACTTCTTCCCCTCCGAGCAGCAGCACCAGGCGCGCATCTCGCTGGCCAACAACCTCAAAGGGGTCGTCAGTCAGCGTCTCCTGCCTCGTGCGACCGGCGAAGGGCGCATCGCGGCGATCGAGGTGCTGGTGATGACCACCCGCATCTTCGAGTTCATCCTGGACCCCAACCAGACTGACGAGATCCCTGACGCCATCGCCGAGGGCGAGTACTACGGCATGCAGACCTTCGACCAGCACCTTCTGCAGTTGTACAAGGACGGCCTGGTGTCGTTGCGCGACGCGTTGAGTGCCTCGACCAACCCCCACGACTTCCGGGTCGCGCTACGCGCGGCGGGGCTGGCCAGCAGCTAGGTGGCCTGCGCACAGGCCGCCTAGGACGGGGCCCGGGCACGCAGCCCTCCACGTGCCGACCAGTAGCCTGCTGGGTGATGTCCTCGTCCGAGCCCCACGGTGGGCTGACCCCCGACCAGGCCGCTCAGCTCGGGCGGCTCGTCGACGTCTTCCCCGAGGCCCGTGAGCTCGGTGAGCTGTTCGCCGCGGCGGGGCAGGAGCTGTACCTGGTCGGCGGGACCGTGCGGGACACGCTCCTGCGGCGGGGGGTCGATCGGCTCGACCTCGATCTCGCGACCTCGGCCACGCCCGAGATCAGCGAGAAGCTGATGTCCTCGTGGGCCGACAACGTGTGGCTCACCGGTGCCCGCTTCGGCACCGTGTCCGCGCGGAAGGGTGGCCGGCAGATCGAGGTCACCACCTACCGGTCCGACGACTACGAGCCGGGTTCGCGTCACCCCGAGGTCACCTTCGGCGACACGATCGACGGCGACCTGCACCGCCGTGACTTCACCATCAACGCGATGGCGGTGAAGGTCCCCGACTTCCTCTTCGTCGATCTGTTCGGCGGTATCAGGGACCTCAACAGCGGCGTGCTGCGCACCCCCACCGATCCCGAGGTGTCGTTCTCCGACGACCCGCTGCGCATGGTGCGGCTCGCACGGTTCGTCTCGGTCCTCGATGCGCGCCCCGACCCCGCGACGGAGGCGGCGGCTGCACGGATGGCGGAGGCGATCACAACCATCAGCACCGAGCGGGTTCGCGACGAGCTCGACAAGCTGCTGCTGGGCGCCGAACCCGGACGCGGTCTCGACGTCCTCGTACGCACCGGGCTCGCGACGCACGTGCTGCCCGAGCTCGACCACCTCCGGGCGTGTCGGGACCCGCTGCACCGCCACAAGGACGTCTACGCGCACACGCTCGCGGTCGTGGATAACGCACGCGACCTCGAGCCGGACGAGCCCGACCTGTGGCTGCGGCTCGCGGCACTGCTGCACGACATCGGCAAGCCGAAGACCCGCCGCATCCACGGCGACGGGACGGTGACGTTCCACCACCACGAGCTGGTCGGGGCGCGCATGACCCGCACCCGGCTGCGCGAGCTGCGCTACGACAACGCCACCGTCGATGCGGTCACGTCGCTGGTCGAGATGCACCTTCGCTTCCACACCTACTACCTCGGATGGACCGACAGTGCCGTCCGCCGCTACGTCCGCGACGCGGGCCCGCTGCTGAAGCGGCTCAACCTGCTCACCCGCGCCGACGTCACCACCCGCAACGAGCGTAAGGCCGACCGCATCCAGCGACGCATCGACGAACTCGAGGAACGCATCGTCGAGCTGACCGAGCAGGAGGAGCTCGACCGGCTCCGCCCCGCCCTCGACGGCAACCAGATCATGGACCACCTGGGCATCGAACCGGGACCGCTCGTCGGTGAGGCGTGGAACCACCTGTTGGAGCTACGGATCGAGAACGGTCCGATGACCGAGGACGAGGCCCGAGCCGAACTCGATCGATGGTGGGCCGAGCGCCAGCAGGATGACTGAGCTCCCTCCGAGTTGGCGCGACGAAGCGGACCGAGCCACGACCGCACCGTCGCCTCCGGGCCCGGACGAACCCTCGCCCTACGTCCCGATCGGCGAGTTCCAGGCGGGCAGCTACCAGCGCAACGCCTTCGCCCAGGGCACCGCGGAGGAGGCCGAGGCGCTGGTCGATGTGCTCGGGCTCGCCGCCGGCGCGGTCGTCCTCGACGTCGGCTGCGCCGACGGCCGCCACCTCCGCCACCTCGCCGCCCACGGTGTGCGCGGCATCGGGGTGGACGTGGTCCATGCCACCCTCGCGGCGGCGCCCCGCCAGGCCGGTGTCACCTACGTCACGGCGGATGCCCGGCGTCTACCCGTGCGCCCTGGGAGCGCAGATGCGGTGCTGTGCCTGTGCCAGGGTGGGCTCGGGGTGTCGCCGGCCACGGACGCGCGGGTCCTGGCGTCACTCGCGTCGGCGGTCCGTCCCGGCGGTCTCCTCGCCGTCACGCTCTTCCACGCGCTCGCCGCCGCGCGCAGCCTCGTCCCCGGCGACGCCTTCGATCCCGTCCACCTCGTGCACCACCACGTCGCCGAGGTCACGGGACGGGACCGGGAGGTCGCACGCCTCCCGCTGTGGACCTCCACCTACACCGTGCCGATGGCCGTGACGGCCGTGACCGCCGCGGGGTTGTCGGTGCGGGAGGTGCGCGGCGTGCAACCGGGGCGCTACCGCGGGAGCGGGGTCGGGCTCGACGACCCCGAACTGCTGATCGTCGGCGAGCGCCTCTGACCCGGGCGGGTGACCGGGGAACCGCTGCACCGCTCGGGTTCGCGCGGTGAGCGCACGCCAGCGGACGAGCGCTCCGTCACGGTTCAGGCTTGCATGCGCCTGGCCGATAACCACCCACGGGGGATCGACCAGTGCCGCGCAGGAGGTCACGGTGGCCGAGGTCGCCACAGCACCGACCGCTACCGAGCGGCCACGCGCGGCCAAGGGGCTCAGCCCCATGGCCGCAGTCGCCCGTGCCGTCTTAGTGCTCGGGGCGCTGGGGGTGCTCGGCGCGTGGACGGTGTTGGACTTCCCCGACGATCCTCGCTGGGCCGCCTTCGGCGTGCTGACCGGGGCCGCGGTCGTGCTGAGCTACCTGCAGGAGCGCCGTCAGCTCATGCCGATGTCGGTGTCGATGGTGGTGGTCGGCGCCACGACGCTCGTGCTGTCTCCACCGCTGGCACTGTGGTGCGCCTTCACGCTCGGGGTGTTCCGGGCGCTTCGCGGCGAGCGCACCTCGAGGCTGGTGGTGACGTCCTCATCGCTGGTGTTGACCAACGCACTGGCGGCGTGGGTGCGGCTGCTGGCGGACGAGCACCTCGGTGACCAGCCAGTCGTCTCGAGCGCCGACGGCGCCATCGGGATGCGTACCGCGCTCGCCGTCGCGCTCGCGCTCGCTCTTGGTTGGCAGCTCTCCCGCTGGATCGGCGCGTGGATCGACCAGCGTTCGATGAGTGCGACGTGGCGCCTCCACGCGCACAAGCGCTGGCTGCGCGACATGACGTTCGCGGCGACCGCCATCGTGCTGGCCATCGCCTGGGTGCTCTATCCACCAAGCATCCTGCTCGTGCTCGTCCCGCTCCTCGTCGCACTCCAGCAGGGCGCCACCGACGTGTTCACCGACGAGGTCAGCAGCGTCGACGAGCTCACCGCCCTGGCCAGCTCGGGGATGCTGCGCGTGGCGTTGGCCGAGGAGCTCGCCCGCAGCGAGCGGTTCGACCGTGAGGTGTCGGTCATCGTCGTGGACGTCGACGAGATGAGCGAGCTCAACCTTCAGTACGGGCACACCATCGGCGACGACGTCGTCCGAGGAGTCGCGGACCGCATCCGATCGGTGGCGCGTGACTACGACGTCGTCGCCCGCATCGGGGGCGACTCGTTCGCGCTGCTACTGCCCGAGACCGCCGAGGACGGGGCCCGTATCGCCGCCGAGCGGTTGTCGGAGGCCATGCGGTCCGGCCCGATCCGGGTCGATGGCGGGGCGACCTCGGTCCCGGTCTCGGTGTCGATCGGGGTGGCGACCTTCCCCGGCGACGCCGACCAGCGCGAGACCCTGCTCACCGAGGCCGAGCTCGCTGCCGCTTTCGCGCGCCTCGAGGGCGGTGACCGCATCGCCGCGGCGTCCAAGCTCCCCGAGGGGTTCCACCGCGCCGCCTCGGCCCCCGGTCGGGCGAGCGACGCCGTCCTGGCCCGGTTCGCGGGTACCGACGCGATGAGCGGCGACGGCGGTCCGTTCACTCCGTCCGACGATCCCCTGACGACCTCGTCCATCGACAGCGAACGCCTCGTGCGCGCCTCCAGCGAGCCGCTCGGTGGCGCCAAGCCACGGACCGACCGGCTCCTGCTCGCAGCGGCGATCGTCGCGGCCGCCGTCAGCATCGTCGCGATCACGAACGAGCCCGGCATCGCGGACGTCGGCCGGTTCGCGCTGTTCGCGGGCATCGCCGTTGCTGCGGAGTGGTTCGCGGAGTCGATCTACGGTCGCGCGAACGCCTCGTGGTCGGCCGTGCCGCTCATCGGCCTCGCCGTGACCCCGGCGCTGCCCGCCGCCGTCGTGCTCGCGGCGGTCATCGCCGGCATCGGCGGCGGGGTGATCCGTGGTGTGCGGGCCCGGCAGGCGCTGTTCAACACGGCGGTGCTGGTCCTGTCGACGCTCGCAGCGAGCGTGGTCGCGAAGCCGCTCACGTCCGGCGTGCTGTCGGCGGAGGTCGAACTGTTCGCGGCGGGTGCAGTCGCGGGTGTCGCGTTCTTCGTGATCGACACCTGGCTGGTGGCGACCGCCGTCGCGCTGTCGAGCGGCGCGCCCGTGTTCGAGATCTGGCGCGAGGACCTCGCGTGGCTGCTGCCTCACCAGGTCGGCATGGGTCTGCTCGCGGGGGTCATGGCGTTCGCTCACGACCGCATCGGCATCCTCGGGACCCTCGTGCTCGTCATCCCGGCGCTGGGCCTGCACTTCGCGCAGCGACAGTTCGTGTCCCGGACCCGCGACCACGTCGTCCGTCTGCGCAACCTCAACGACGACCTCCAGCACGCCAACACCCGTGTCGTCCGCGTCAACGAGCGCCTCACCGACGCGCTCGAGCAGGTGAACCAGGGCTACCTCGTCACCGTGGAGTCCCTCGCGCTCGCCGTCGATGCCAAGGACAGCTACACCGGCAGCCACATCGACCGCGTCGAGGCGTTCGGGTCACGGCTACTCGAGGTGCTCGACCCCGAGCTGCGCGACGACGAGGCGATGCTGTGGGGCTTCCGACTGCACGACGTCGGCAAGATCGGCGTCCCCGACTCGGTGCTGCTCAAACCCGGCCCGCTCGACGAGGAGGAGTGGGAGCTGATGCGGCGCCACCCCGACATCGGGGCGCAGATCGTGTCCGAGGCTCCGTTCCTCCAGGGCGCCCGCGACATCATCCTGCACCACCACGAGCGCTGGGACGGCCGCGGCTACCCCCACGGGCTGCGTGAGATGAACATCCCGTTCGGGGCGCGGCTGTTCTCGCTCATCGACGCCTTCGACGCCATGACGTCCGACCGCCCCTACCGCAAGGCGATGGCGATCGACGAGGCCCTCCACGAGCTGATGCGCCACGCCGGCACGCAGTTCGACCCCGAGATGATCGAGGCGTTCCTGCAGATCGACCCGAACGAGTTCGGCGAGATCCGTGCGCGGGTGGACGCGCGCCGAGACGCGCGTCAGGGCCGCTCCGGTGGTCGGCTCATCCCCATCGCCGAGGGCTACGAACCCTCCCGCCTCGCCGCCCACGGCTGATCGGCCAGCGGAACAGGACGATCGCCTCGACGTGCTCGAGCGGGACCGGCCCGAACGTGCGCGAATCGGTCGATGCTAGGGGGTTGTCGCCCCGCACCTCCACCCCCGCAGCGGTTACCTCCACGACGCGCTTGACGGCGGTCCGCGACGTCTCGCGCGGGTCGCGGACGACGACGAGCTGGCCGACCCGCAGACGCCGGGCGGGGCAGGTGACGACCAGATCGCCGGGGCGCAGCGTGGGGAGCATCGAGGTGCCTTCGATCCGGCGCGTCGCCCGGTTGAGCACCAGCGCCGCGCCCCACAGCAGCGCGACGGCCGCGGCGACCTGTCCGAACGTGGGTCGGCGTACCTGCAACGGTCTGCCTCGACGTGACTAGGCTCGGGGCGGACTCCCACACCGGCAAGGAGCCTCGCCCATGCGTTCCGCGTCCCTCTTCGACGCAGTCAACCCGTTCCGCCGCCTCCGTACCGTCTCCGCTCACTGCGACCTCATGTGCGGCGTGTACAACCCCGCCCAGGCCCGCATCGAGGCCGAGTCGGTCAAGGCCATCGCCGAGAAGTACCAGGACTCCGACGACGAGGTCTTCCGCCAGCGCTGCGTGATCATCAAGGAGAAGCGCGCCGAGCTGGTCAAGCACCACCTGTGGGTGCTCTGGACCGACTACTTCAAGCCCGACCACGTCGAGGATCACCCCAACCTGCACGACCTGTTCTGGCGTGCCACCAAGAAGGCCGGCGACGCCAAGAAGTCGATGGACCCCGCGGTGGGTCAGGAGCTGCTCGACCTCATCGACGAGATCGACGACATCTTCTGGCAGACCAAGGGCGGCAAGCCGTCGTAGGAGCCGTCCCGACCATGAAGGCGCGAAGCGCCTTCCCCCAGAAACCACGCTACGCACTCTCGGCGCCGGTGACGGCCTCGAACTCGTCCCAGGTTTCGACGTCTACGGGTGGGGGCATCTTGGCGAGCCAGGTGCGCGTGACGACGGCGGCGATGATGGCGACCAGGCCGACGGCGACGAGCACCGGTTCGGCGCGCTCGGCCTCGGTGAGTGTCAGCGCCCCGACCAGCGCCCCGCCGAGGAAGCCAGCGTTGTAGAGCACGTCGTACGCCGCGAAGACCCTCCCACGGAAGCGGTCTGGCAGGGCTCCCTGCACGAGCGTGTCCGTGGCGATCTTCGCGAACGCGAACGCTGCCCCCAGGATCAGATTGACTGCCAGGAGGCGCGGCTTGCTGAGCCCCGGCGCGAACACGACGCTGGCGATGCCGCTGACCAGCAGCGCCAGTCGCAGCGCCGACTCGGGGCGCAGATCGAAGCGGCGCTCGGCGGCTGGCAGCAACAGCGCCCCAACCCCCGCTCCGGCCCCGAACAGCCCCAGCACCAGGCCGACGTCGCCGGGCCCGCCTCCGTAGAGGTTGCGGAACACCAACAGCGCCGAGATCGACGCGAGGCCACCCAGCCCGCGCAGCAGGCTCATCACCGCGATCGGTGCCCAGGCGCGGCGCGTCCGAACGACCATCCGCACCCCGTCGGCGAACTCCGTTGCCGCTCGCCCGAGGCTGTGACGCAGCGGCGGCGGTGGCTCGGTGAGCTCGGGTCCGAGGGTGCGGACCGACATCCGGGTCGCGGCCAGCGCGCTCAGGGCGTACAGCCCCATCGCGGCCACGACCGCGAGCTCGGGCCCGCCGCCTTCCTCGCCCACCAGCTCAGCCACGATCGAGCCGAGCACGGCGCCCACGAGCGTGGACAGAGATCCGCCGATGCCGGCGATGGCGTTGGCGGGGACGAGCTCCTGTCCTGGAACGACTCGTGGCAGCACCGCCCCGAGCGTCGCCAGCAGGAAGCGGTTGACCGACAGGGCGACGAGCACGGCGGCGAGGAACAGCGGCTGGCCGATGCTCTCGATGGTGACGACCGGGAGCGCGAGCGCGACGACGAGCACGCGCACGACGTTGGTCCAGACGAGGATGCGCTGGCGCCGCCACCGGTCGATCACGACGCCGGCGAACGGGCCGACGAGCGTGAACGGAAGGGTCGTCACGGCGATGAT
The DNA here is from genome assembly GCA_019347575.1 of Actinomycetota bacterium. Taxonomy (NCBI): domain Bacteria; kingdom Bacillati; phylum Actinomycetota; species Actinomycetota bacterium. The sequence goes on from JAHWKY010000011.1 coordinate 53,863, forward strand.
CCCCGCGACCTCGGAGGCACTGGTGGCCTTATCAGGCGACAGGGTGAACAGCAGCAGGGTCGCGGCGCCGAGCTGGAACATCCCGTCGCCGGCCTGGCTGCTGTACCGCACCGCCAGCAGTCGCCGGAACCCGCCCAGGCCCACCAGCCGACGCAGGTGGTGGGCTCTCAGATCCTGGGTGTCGGCGGTCACGCGCGCAGCGTAGGTGGGGCGTCGCGACGACCACCGAGCACGAACCCGGTGGTCTTGTCAAGTGCCGTCCTCGCAGCCACGCTCCGTCGCCCCGACCGGACCCGTACCCTGCTGCCCAGCCCGTCCAGAGGGGGCGGCCGACCACGGAGGGCCCGTGCGTCGCGGAAGGATCGACTACCGGATGGCGCGTCGCGCGCTGCTGCGCGACGTCGTGACCGGGCTGCGTTCGAGGGTCGACGTCTGCGACGCGCATCCCGACCTGATGCGTGCGGGGCGCTCCATCGGGATCACCGGCTCCGGGGACTGCCCCATCTGTGACGACGGTGAGCTTCGCCAGGTCACTTACGGGTTCTTCGGCAAGGGCCAGACCCGACGCAGCGGCCGCGCGATCCCGCGTGACTCGATCGCCAACCTCGCGAAGCGCTACGGCGAACTCGGCGTGTACATCGTCGAGGTCTGCCCGGACTGCGGCTGGCACCACCTCCTCGAGAGCTACTGGGTCGCTCCCAAGCAACAGGCCAGCTGAGTCCGGGTCGACGGCGCGGCCCGTCGAGGGCGGTTGCCCGCGGGGTCGCGCCGTCGTAGCGGCCGGAGCGCGGGCCCCGGCCGTTCGATCCGGGGTGGGGTCAGCCGACCTCGCCGCGCCAGGCGCCGGTCTCGGTGCCGCGCGACTCGATGAACTCCTTGAACCGCTTGAGGTCGCCCTCGACGCGCCGGTCGACGATGTTCATGGCGTCCCCGGCCTTCTCGACCCAATCGGTCGGCTCGAGCTCCATCTGGAGCATGATGCGGCTGCGGTTGTCGTCCAGACGGTGGACCGTGACGACCCCGGATTGCTGCGTGTCGCCGTGGGCCTGCCAGGCGATGCGCTGGTCCGGTGTCTGTTCGGTGATGTCCGCCCGGAACGACCGCTCGGACGACCCGATCTTCACCGTCCACTCGAGCGTCGTGTCGTCGAGCTGCTTCACCCGTTCGACACCTTCCATGAACTCGGGGAAGGTCTCGAACTGCGTCCACTGGTTGTACGCCGTGCGGACGGGGACTTCGACCTCGATGCTCTTCTCGATGAGGCTCACGTGTTCTCCTCGGGGCGTGGGGTCGGTCGTCTGTCACGTTCCAGGGTGCAGCCGCGGTGGCTGCGCCCGAGGCGCTGACCCCCCACGGCTGACCGGTGGACCTGTGCGGCGACGGACGGAAGTCCGTCGCGGAGTAAGTCCGGGTGGGGCGCTTGCCGAGGGGTCGAGACCGCGCTCTCGGTGGCGGGTCCCGTGCGCCCCTCGGATCGATGGCGCGGATGCGCCGTCGCGAGTATCAGAAGACGTAGTACCAGTCGATGAAGAGGGCCAGGTGGACGCCGAGCAGGCAGGTCGACGCTGCGACCCACGTGGTCTCGGCCAGCCGACCGCGCGTCCAGACCGCGAACGCCCAGAAGATGGGGAACACCACGATCGCGAACCGAGGCGTCGACATCAGCGGCCGGCTCGGGAACGGGTAGGTGAGCCAGGCCAGCAGGTGGGCTGCCGTGTAGACGGCCAGGGACAGCGGGGCGCGGCGGAACAACCACACCGCCGCGACGGCGACCGGGACGAACACGAGCAGGTCGAGCGAGTGGTAGCCGGTCGCATAGCGCCCCGCCGTCTGCACCGCGAAGCGCACCGCGTCGACGATGGCGACGATCGGGACGGCCGCCTCGCGCTGCCAGTCGGCCTGCGCCTCGATCGGCCCGAGGAACGTGCCGAACCGCACGAGCCCGTAGCTGAGGTACAGACCGAGCCCGACGATCGGGGAGACGATCGCCGCCCACGCGACCACGCGTCGGTGCGCGCGCTGACGGATGGCCTCGATCGCGAGCGGCAGGACCAGCAGCACACCGACGTTGCGGGTAAGTCCGGCGACTACCCCGAGCGCGATCGGGACGCCCCACCGACCCCGTCGTGCGAGGACCACCGCCCACACCGTCACGGCGAGGAAGAGAGCCTCGGTGTACGGTGCGAGGAGAAAGAACGCGCTGGGGAAGACCGCCGTGGTGGTGACCGCCCGACGCGCGAGTTCGAGATCGCCGGTCTCGTCCTCCAGCAACCGGTGGATCCCGGCGAGCCCGGCCACGGTCGCGGCGAAGGCGGCCAGGGACCCTGCCAGCACGTAGGCCCCCCCGAGCAGCCGTCCGAGCACCGCCATCAGCAGTGGCCACCCCGGGAAGAACGCCGCGGCACCGGGCACGGTGCCGGAGGCGTTGCTCGGCGGGTAGCTGTCGCGGGCGATGCTCAGGTACCACAGCGCGTCGTAGCGCTCCAGACCCGCGCCGAGCAGCCCCACCCCCTGCTGCTCCGACGAGTGAGCTTGCCAGCCCTCGAAACCGGTGCTCGCGACGGGTTGGGCGGGCTGGACGCTCACGGGTTCGAGGCCCGGCAGCAAGCCACCGAAGGCGAAGGCCAGGACGGCCACCGCCACGCGCAGGATCAGGGTCGCCACCAGGGCGCGCCGCCACGCGAGCGGCAACGCATCCCAGCGCCGTCGCAGGCGTTGCCGCCTGCTCCCCGACGTGCTGACGTCGACCTCGTTCACGGTGTCCCTCGTCACGCGACCCAGCCTCCCCAGGTCAGGCTGGTCGTCGTGAGGGCGTGGCGCCACGATCTCACGCCGCGACCTCGACGCGCTCGTCGTTGGCCGGCACGAGCGGCCGGGCGGCTGCCCGTCGCCACCCGACCCACGCGACGGTGCCGAGCACCACGGCGCGCACCACGAGCGCGGAGCCGAAGGGCCCCCAGTCCCACGCCCCGTCGAGTCCCTCGTCGGTCACGAAGTTGGCGAGGTAGGGGAACCGGGTCGCGGTCACGGCGACGTCGGCCACGGCGAAGACGCCCCACCACGCCCAGCCGGGGAACGCGAGGGCGAAGAGCGGGAGCAGCCACAGGCTGAACTGCGGCGAGTACACCTTGCTCGTGAGCAGGAACCACGCCAGGAGCGGCAGCGCGGCGAGGTGCCAGCGCTCGGGGGGATCGCGGCGTACCGCGACGACACCCACCGCGACCGCCCCCGCCACGAACGCCCCGCCGGAGATCGCGTTGAGCACCGGCGTCGAGGGCGCCCAACCCGTGACGTGACCCGCGACGTTGGCGAGCGCGTCCCAGTCGGCGGGGCGCTCGCGGCTGAGGCGGAAGAACTCCCACCAGCCGCTCGGGGCTGCGACCAGGACGGGGACGTTCACAACCATCCACGCCCCCACCGCTGCTGCCGCCGTCGCGATTCCGGCGCGGCGGCCACGGGCGCGCCATGCCGCGAGCGCGACGAGTGGCACGAACAGTCCGGGGTAGAGCTTCGCCGCCGTGCCCAGCCCCAGTAGCGCACCCGAGGCCGTGTCGGCAGCACGCCGGTGGGCGACCAAGCCTGCGGTCGCGAGGAAGACCGCGAGCAGGTCCCAGTTCACGAACGCGCTGATCGCGAGCGTCGGGGCGGCCGCGAAGGCGAGCGCTCGCGGCCACCCCGTTTCCCGCGCCAGCAGGCCCGCGGTGGCCAGCCCCGCCCCAGCCAGTAGCAGCGCGTTCGCGACCAGGAACTGCCAGCCGCCATCCGACACCGCGCCCGTCAGACCCATCTGCGCCCCGGTCAGGACCGGGTACTCGACCGGATGGTCGAGGTAGGGCACCGCGCCCTGGTCGAGCCGTTCGGAGAAGAAGAGGGGAGGGATGTCCGAGTAGCACCAGCCCAGGTACTCGCCCTCGAGGCTGGAGGGGACGCCGCACCGTGCCTTGACCGTGAAGGCCAGCGCCAGGCTCAACGCGGTCACGGCGAGGGTCAGGGCGAGGGCCCGGCGGGTCATGCGCGCGAGCATAGGACCGTCCCCCCACCGCTCCTGTGCGGGGGGCCGCTCCGACACCCCGGCCCTGCCAGTGCTCAAGTAGCGAAGCGATAGCACGACGGCTCCGTGGAGACCTGTGCTCACATCTGAGGCCAGGTCTCCACGGAGCGATCAGCGAGGGATGAAGACACCCACGCCGGCGGAGCCGAGGCCGAGGACCATGAGCAGTGGCGCGGTCTCGCCGCCGACGTACCAGCCGATCAGGGCGGCCGTCAGGCCGGAGGCGACCATCGCCGGACCGAGGACCCGGCGGGCCTCCTCCTCCGCGGCGTCAGCATCGGGACGTTCGACCTGCAACCGCCCTTGCCGGTCCACCCACGCCCCGGTGGGTGCGTCGCGCCAGCCCGGCAGCACGCCTCCCTCGGCCAGTACCTCGAACACCGTCTCCTGTGGCAGCGACCCGATCAGCTCCTGCCAGTTCACGACGAGCTCGGCTCGCAGATCATCGCGCCAGCCGGAGGGCACCAGGACCTCGGCCTCCTCGCCGGCCGGGATGACCTCGTGATCGATGCCCTTGTCGCGCACGATCGCGACCACGCGCTCGGCGACCTCGGGACGGAAGCGTCCGAGCAGCGCGTCGACGCGTGGAGGCGGGGGCGGGGCGCCGGGGTGGGCGAGCTCCACGTGACAGTCGGGGCACTCCCGTACGTCGTCGTGGAACTCGTCGCCGCAGCTGGGACACAGGAGCATGTGACCGAAGGTACGCGATGGGAGCGGCCGGAGCTCTGCTCAACTCGACCCCAGGACGACTTCAGGAGCAGGCGAACGTGGACACGATCTCGGACTGGTTCGGGGCGCCGTGGGCGGACCTTGGGATGGTGGCGCTCGGGGCGCTGCTGGTTTACCTGTCGGTGCTGATCTACACGCGCGCCGCCGGGCTGCGTTCGTTCGCGAAGATGTCGGGCACCGACTTCGCGGGCACGGTCGCGATCGGTTCGGCCATGGCGACCGTGGTCCTGTCGAAGTCGGTCCCGCTCGCGCACGGGCTGGTGGGCATCGGCATGTTCTTCCTCGTCCCCGTCGGGCTCGCGTTCCTCCGTCGCCGCGGCACCGGCATCGACCAGGTGCTCGAGAACCAGCCGCTGCTGCTCATGCGCGACGGTGAGATCCTCGAGCACAACCTCGGCCGCGGCAGCGTGAGCGTCCAGGACCTGCGGGCCAAGCTGCGGGAGGCCAACGTGATCCAGCTGTCGGAGGTGAAAGCGGTCGTGCTCGAGACCACCGGGGACGTGTCGGTGCTGCACGGCTCCGACGACACCGACGTCGAACCGTGGCTGCTCGAACAGGTCGAGGGCGCCTGAATCGGTACCGTCACCGGCGCACGGGGTCACCGCCCCGTGCCCCGTCGGCCCGGGAGGTCACCGTGACCGAGCGCATCTACGCGACCGACCAGTACGCCCGAGAGGTCGATGCGACCGTCGTCGACGTGGACGCCGACGACGTCCGCGTGCTACTCGACCGCACCGTCTTCTACCCCGGCGGTGGCGGCCAGCCGCCCGACACGGGCGCGCTGTGGATCGGCGACGACCGGCTCGTGGTCGCGAAGGTCGCCCAGGACGCCAGAGGCGTGTGGCACTGGGTCGAGGGCGAGGGCCTCGGCGGGCTGCCGTCGACCGGGACCGAGGTGCGGGGTGTGGTCGACTGGGACCGCCGCTACGAGCTGATGCGGACCCACACCGCCATGCACGCGCTGTGCGGAGTGATCTGGGAGCGGTTCCACAGCCCCGTGACCGGTGGGAACATGGAGCCGGGCGAGGGCCGGCTCGACTTCGACATCCCCGACTGGGACTCCGACCGCGACCGCGAGCCGGTCGAGGAGGAGCTGAACCGCCAGCTCGCCTCCGCGCGGCCCGTCGAGATCGACTTCCTCCCACGCGAGGAGGCGGACCAGGACCCCTCGCTGATCCGCACGAAGGTGAGCCTGCTCCCTGACTCGCTGCGCACGGTCCGCGTGGTCGACATCGTCGGCCTCGACCGGCAGGCCGACGGTGGCACCCACGTCAGTAACACCACCGAGGTCGGCCACGCCCGCGTCGTCAAGGTCGACAACAAGGGCAAGGGCTTCCGCCGCATCCGCATCGCCCTCGAGCCTCAGTCGGACTGATCCTCGGATCCCTCGTCGTCAGCGCGCTGCTGCTCGAGCATCTGGAAGCGCGCCAGCTGCGGGTCGAACGTGGGGTTCAGCTCGCCCTTGGGCACCGGCGCGCCACCGTCATCGGGGCACTCGTCCTGCCACGGCAGCAGCTCGCGGCGGCAGATCGAGCACGCCTTCAGGTCCAGGTCGAGGTTGAGATCGTCCTCGTCGTCCTTCTCGTACAGGTACCCCACGGGGTCCTCCTCGACTCACGTCCGGCCCGTGACCGCGGTCAGCGACGACGCAACCGCGGCACGTTGGGGTGCCAGTACGGCTCGTAGGTCCAGCTGACCGAGGTGTCCGGGCAGTGCAGGTTGACGCTCGCCGACTCGCGGCTCGCCGTGAGCTGCTCGAGGTGGTCCTCGGCGTACTCGCGCGCGGCCTCGCCGGTGAGCACGTTCATGATCTCGCAGCGGCACTTCACGCGTCTGCCTCCGGGAGCAACCGTAGGGTGGCGGTCGTGGCCCGCGCCACCGCTTCCTCGGACCAGGGGATGGCGATGGCCCGCCCACTCAACCACTCCTCGAGCTGGTCGTCGTAGTGTGGCGACAGGGGGTTGCCGGACTGGCCGCCCGCGAGCACCCAGCGGCTCTCTTCCCAGTCGCCGACGTCGACGACCATCCGGAGGGACGGGATGGCCAACGTCGGACCGGTCGGATCCAGCGGCGAGCTGCCGTTCTGTGGGATCGTGTGCGCATCCCCGCCGACCGTGTACGGCCCCCGGTCGAAGATAGGCCGCAGCGGACCTGCCTCCTCACTGACGAGGTGGCGAAGGTGCAGCGGCCGGACGTGTCCCCAACGCCAGTCGTCGGGGTGCTCGGTCCGCAGCCGGTGGACGACGTGGCGCAGCGCGTCGGCGATGAGGTCGGACCACGGTGCGTCGAACCAACCGTCGGGCTGGGTCCGCAGCAGACGGCTCAGGTGCGACACGCGACGCAGAGCGAGGATGGAGTGGTCGGTGATGGCCGTGAACGGTTCCCCCAACATCGCGTCGGCGCTCCGGGGCGCCTTGACCCGCACGATGCGGACGGCCAGCTCCGCCACCAGCAACTCGAACACCGTCGCCGCGGACGAGTCGGCCGTCACCCTACCGTCCCACCGCTCGAGCAGTCCCAGCACGTAGGCGACGTCGGGATCGTCCCTGGGCGCCGCGAGGACCGACTCTCGGATCTCGCGCCAGGGCAGCGACCGCACATCGGTCTGCGCGGCCAGAGTCGATGCGACGTCCCAGTCGTCGCGTGCCTGCAGCAACTCCCCGATGGCGGCGACGCGGTAGCCGTCGAGGAAGTCGGCACCGAGGAAGGCGGTGTGCGCCGCCCCGACCGGTTCGTTGTTGGCGGTCGCGACCCAACCATCGTCGGGATCGCGCACGTGCGGAAGCTGCTCGGGGTCGAGCAGGTCGTCCTCCCACCCGACGTTCGCCTCCCACGCCGGCAGGGGCACGGTGTGGTAGCCCCTACGCCGCACGGGCAGGTCGCCGACCAGTTGCCACCCGATGGTCCCGGACGTGTCGGCCCACGCCAGGTTGAGCTGGAACGCGGGCCACGACCGCACCGCAGCACGGAAGTCGTCGAACGTGCGGGCCCGCGGCAGCGCGAGCACACCCGGAGCGGCCCGGGGCGCGCGCCACGTCGCGGCCATCGACAGGGCGACGTCGATGCCTTCGAGAGCGGGGCTGACGATCGGGCCGCGGGGGGTCTCCAGCACGGACTCGATCACCGGCTCGCCACCTCGCACCTCGATCACCTCCTCCCGGACGGTGCACGGCGTCCAGCCGTCGGGCCCGCGGACGGAGCGGCCGTCGGGACCGACCTCCTCGATGAACAGGTCGGTGTTGTCGGTGTGCGCGGCGGTCGCCCCCCACGCCCCGTGGCCGTTGTGCGCCGCACCGAACCCCACCGTCCCGACGAGCGACGCACCCGCGACGGTCCACTCCGATGACCGCAGGTGCAGCAGGTACCACAGGTTCGGCAGCAGCGGGGGCAGGTGGGGGTCGTTGGCCAGCAGCGGCCGGCCGCTCGAGGTCCTCGACCCGGCGACCGCCCAGTTGTTGGACGCTGCCCCGGCGAGCGCCCCGACCACGTGCTCGACGTCGTGGCTGAGGTGGTCGATGACCTCGCCCAGAGCCGTACCCGGTGGCGAGGTCACCGGCAGCTGGGGATCGCGCCCCGGGTCGACCACCGCGAGGGCGTCGGGTCCGTCGGCGAGCAGGACCCGGAGCCGCGCCAGCTCCGACTCCCAGTTCCCGGCGAGAAGGAAGCTGAGGAACTTGATGGTGGCCAGGACGTCCACGGGTCGGTGGGGGGTCGGGGCGCGGCGCAGCAGCGTGAACTCGTGCGCCGGCTTGGGCACGCCCCGCGTCGCCCCGGCGGTCACGCCGGCGGCGTAGGCGGTCACGACCGTGCGCTCCTCGTCGCCGAGGTGGTCGAGCTGTTCGCGGGCGACGTGGTGGAAGCCGATGCGCCGTGCGAGCCGATCCCAGCCGATCCCGCCGGCGCCGACCAGCTCGCTGAGCTCACCGGCAGCCAGGCGCTTGTACAGCTCGAGCTGGAAGGAGCGGTCCTGTCCCATCGCGAAGCCCGCCCCGAACCACACATCCTCAGCGGACGCCGCGGTCACGTGCGGCACGCCCCAGCCGTCGCGGCGGATCGTCACCGGGGCGCGCGCCCCGTTCACCGTGAGCACCCCGTCCGTGATCGGCAGCCGCGCCCCGAGCGTGGCCCGGAACGCCGTCCGCAGCAGGCGCTGCGTGGGGCGGGCCAACGATGAGCCTCCGGGTCCGGCGAATGCGAGCCGAGGGCACGCTACTAGCGTGTCCTCCGTCTCCCCAGAAACCACCGGATGCGGTGGTTGTCGGGTGGCTGGGCCCGGTCGGGGCGGGGTCGGGCGCGGCTTCGGGCGGGGGAACGCGTAGGAACCCCCGGATACGGTGGTTTCCGTGAGGTGCCGCGGTGGCCGGTAGCGTCCGCGGCGTGAACGCTGAGGACGCCCCGAACCCCCTCGCCCTCCTGCACGAGCGGGGCTACGTCCAGGACGTCACCGACGAGGCCGGGCTGCGCGAGGCTCTCGCGACCCGACGGGTCACCTTCTACGTCGGCTTCGACCCCTCGGCCCCGAGCCTGCACGCCGGCAACCTCGTCGGGATCATGGCCATGGCGTGGCTGCAGCGCCTCGGACACCGACCGATCGCGATCTCGGGCGGGGCGACGGGGCGCATCGGCGATCCCAGCGGGAAGGACGAGGAGCGCGAGCTGCTCGACGACGCCACGATCGAAGCCAACCTCTCGCGCCACAAGGCCCAGCTCGGGCGCTTCCTCGACCTCTCGCAGCCCGACCGCGGGCTGCTCCTCGACAACCACGACTGGCTCGGGGAGTTCAGCTTCCTCGGCTTCCTCCGTGACGTCGGCAAGCACTTCTCGGTCAACGCGATGATCGCGCGCGAGTCGGTCAAGCGTCGGCTCGAGGAGCGCGAGCAGGGCATCAGCTACACCGAGTTCAGCTACCAGCTGCTGCAGGCGTACGACTTCGCCCACCTCTACGAGGCCGAGGGATGCATCCTCCAGGGTGGCGGCTCCGACCAGTGGGGCAACATCGTCGCTGGCGTCGACCTGATCCGCCGCATGCACGGGGGTGAGGCCTTCGGCCTGACCTGGCCGCTGTTGACCACCGCGTCGGGCCAGAAGTTCGGCAAGTCCGCTGGCAACGCCGTCTGGCTCGACCCCGACATGACCTCGCCCTACGCCTGGTACCAGTACTGGCTCAACACCGAGGACGGCGACGTCGAACGCTTCCTCAAGCTGTTCACGTTCCTCGATCTCGACGAGGTCGGAGCGATCGTCACCGAGCACGCTGAGGCACCGCACCGCCGGCACGGCCAGCGGCGCCTGGCCGAGGAGCTCACCCGCATCGTCCACGGCGCCGACGGTCTCGCCGAGGCGGAGCGCGCGACGGCGGTCCTGTTCGGCGACGAACCGTTCACCGGCCTCGACGACGCCATCCTGGCCGAGGCGTTCGACGCCGCCCCGTCCGCCGAGCTGCCACGCGAACGGCTCGAGTCGGACGACCTCGGCCTGCTCGAGCTCATGACCACGGTCGGTGCCGCGGCGACCAACAGCGAGGCGCGACGCCTCGTTGATCAGGGAGCCGTCCGGGTCAACAACGCACGGATCGACGACAGCGAGCGCACGATCGGCGTCGAGGATCTCGCCTCCGAGACGACCTTGGTGGTGAGGGTCGGCAAGAAGCGCTACTACCTGGCGAGGTTCGTGTGACCGCCGGCGATCACCCCCTGCCCGGTGGCGGCACGGGAGGCGGCGCCCCGCGCGACAGCGCCGCGCGTGACGGCGGCGCGCGTGACGGCGGGGCCCGGACGATCGCCCGCGATGACGTTGTCGTCGAGGGAGCGAGGCTGTCGCACCTCGTATCCGGACCTGACGAGGGCGAGCTCGTGTTGCTCCTCCACGGCATGCCGGCCTCAGCCGAGCTGTGGCGTGATGTCATCCCCCGCTTCGCCGTCGAGGGCTACCGCGTCCTCGCCCCGGACCTCCCCGGGTACGGGGCGACCCGGCTGCCCGAGCGAGGCGACCGCTCGCTCGCGGGCGCGGCCACGCTGCTGGCGACGTGGCTGACGGCGCGAGAGCAGCAGGCTTGGGTCATCGGCCACGACCTCGGCGGGGCGGTGGCCCAGATCCTCGTCACCGCGCACCCGGAGGTGGTCTCGCGGTTGACCCTCTGCGACAGCGTCTTCGCCGACGTCTGGCCGGTGACGCCGATCCGACTGCTCCGCGCGGTCGCCCGCATCCGGGCGTACGAACTGATGGTGAGGCTCAGGCTCGGCCGCAACCCCTACACGTCGTGGCAGCTCCGCCGCGGCTTCGCCGATGCCGACCGGGTCGACGCGGCGACCGTCGAGCGCGTGTTCTGGGACGGCAAGCTCGACGATCCGGCGGGGCGCCGCGAGTTCGCCCGCCACCTCGAACTGCTCGACAACCAGCAGACGGTGACGATCGTGGATGCGCTCCGCGACGTCGACGTGCCGGTCCACCTGATCTGGGGCACCGCGGACGCGTTCCTCCCGTGGTCCCCGGTCGGCGAGCGCCTCCGCGATGCGTTCGGGATCTCCCCGCGTGTCACCCTCGTCGAGGACGCGGGCCACTTCCTCCCCCTCGAGCGCCCCGACGCCTTCGCCGACGCCGCCCTCGCCACCTGAGCGTGTGCATCTGGACCCGCGTTCCGGGTCGCTCTGCACCCACTGGGTTCTCCACAGCTCGCACCCGGCTCGTGCTTCCCCCCTGCGTGGTGACGGGTCACGCTGCGGTCATGGGGTGGACCGAGTTCTTCGAGATCGTCGAACGCCAGGGTGGGCTCGGGGCGCGACGTCAGGCTCTCGAGTGCGACATCAGCGCCAGTGCCTTCGACCGACGGGTCAAGGCACAGTCCTGGGATCGCCCGTACGCCGGCGTGGTACGGGTCCCCGGGGCGCCGTACGGGCCGAGGGAACGCCACCGGGCGGCGCTGCTCGCGATCGGAGGTGACGCTGCTCTCGCCGGTGAGTCCGCGCTCTGGTGGCGGGGCGTGACCGATAAGCCGCCACCCGTCATCACCATCCTGGTGGACTGGCGTCGCCGCGCCCCGAAGCTACCTGGCGTCCGCGTGATACGGAGCCGTGTCATCCGTGAGGACGACCTCGAGGAGGTCGACGGAGCACTGGTGACGACGGTCCGGCGAGCCTTCCTCGACCTGGCGGGGCGCCTTCGGCGGCGACGGCTCCGAGCGTTGCTCATCGATGCGCGGCAGCGACGGAAGGTGGAGTTGGCCGACGTCGCGGAGCGGGCCCTGATGGTGCTGCGTGTCCCGGGGCGCAACCGTCTGCTCCGGCTCGTGGCCGAGCTCGCACCTGACCGCGCGGACTCCATCCTGACCGAACTCGTCTTCCAGGGTCTCGTGGCGGCTGACCTGGTCCCCGACGCGGTCCCGGCGACGGTCCCCGTGTCGGGGCGCGAGCTGCATCCCGACATCACGTTCGCGGCGCGACAGGTCGCGATCGAGTGCGATGGCTACGGGTCGCACTCGGAGCGGTCGCACCTCGAACTCGACAACCGTAAGAACAACGCGTACCTGCTGGCGGGATGGAAGGTCCTGCGCATCGACTGGGGACGGTTCGAGAACGACTGGGACGGCTTCATCGCCGAGGTCCGTGCCGCCCTCGCTGCTGCCGCCTGACCAGTGGGTGCAGATCCGCCCGGTAGCCGGGTCCGGTTGCACACGCTCAACCCTCGACCACGCCAGTGGGTGCAGATCGGCCCGGTAGCCGGGTCTGGTTGCACACGCTCGGCCCTCGGCGCCCCGACGCCTTCGCCGACGCCGCCCTCGCCACCTGACGCCCACCTGACCGCGGTCAGAGTGTGGAGGTGATCCAGCCCTCGATGACGACCGCCGCGGTGAGGACAGCTGCACCGGTCCGCGTCACGTCCCAGCCACCCGTGGCGACGGCGGCGAGCCCGACCGCCGCGAGGACGGCCACGAGCGTGAACACCGACCGTGCCGGCGCCCCGTCCCCGCCCGGTTCCCGGACGATCCTCCACCCGCGCGCTGCCGCGAGCAGCCCGAGCCCACCGGCTGGCAGAGCCAGGCCCAGGAACAGCACCGCGAGTCCCGAACGGGCGCGGTCATCGGCGAGCGCGGTCACGTCGGTGACGTAGAGGACCACGGCGGCCGCGAAGGCCGCGAGCAACGCGAGCCCCACGAGGACCAGCAAGACCCCGGAGACGATGGCCGGTTCGCGCTGCATCCGGCGCCAGGCTCGGGCCATCCCGCTCACCCGCCTCCTCACGACGCGAGGACGCACGCTACCCGTCCTAGTCTGGGCGCTCCCCCCTCAGCGAACCTCACCGAGAGGCGGCCGTGTCACCCGAGCAGCTGCTCGACGACCTGCGACGGCTCGTCGAGGTCGAGTCGCCGTCAGGCGATCTGGATGCGTTGCACGCCTGCGCGGCGGAGGTCGCCGAGCTCATCGTGCGTCGTCTCGGCGGCGATCCCCACATCGACCGTGATGCGCGGGTGGACTGGTGCACCGATCCCCGCGCTGACGCACCCGTGCTCATCCTCGGTCATCTCGACACCGTCTGGCCGCTCGGCACCCTCAACCGGCTCCCCTTCGGCATCACCGACGACCGCGTGACCGGTCCCGGCGTGTTCGACATGAAGGCCGGGTTGGTGGTGGCGGTGTACGCCATCGCCGTCCTCCAGGAGAACGGCACCGCCCCGCCCGTCCGCATCCTGGTCACGTCGGACGAGGAGACCGGCAGCCAGACGTCGCGCGAGCTCATCGAGGAGGCGGCACGCGCGAGCGGCCGCGTCCTCGTGCTGGAACCGTGTGGACCGGAGGGCGCGATCAAGACCGCACGCAAGGGCGTCGCCATCGGCCGGCTGACCGTCCACGGCCGGGCGTCGCACGCGGGGCTCGCTCCGGAGCGGGGCATAAACGCGGCGGTCGCGCTCGGGCGGCTCCTGCCGGCCATCGAGGCCATGGGCGAGGGCGAGACGACCGTGACGCCGAGCCTGCTCCGCGGCGGCACGACGATGAACACGGTGCCCGCGCGAGCCGACGTGCAGTTCGACATCCGCTTCCTCGACCCCTCGGAGCCGGACCGACTCCGGGCCGCGCTCGGGGCGCTCGACGCCGGCCCCGCCGAGCTCACCTGGGAGGTGCACGTCAACCGACCTCCGATGCGCCCCGCCGCCTCCGAGCCGCTGTTGCCTGCCCTCCGCGCCGCGGCGGCGGCGGCCGGGGTCGAGGTGGACACGGTGGCCGTGGGGGGCGCGTCGGACGGCAACCTCGCCGCCGCGGCCGGGGCGTTCGTGCTCGACGGTCTGGGACCCGAAGGCGATGGGGCGCACGCCGAGGACGAGCACGTGACCGTCAGCGGGCTCGCACGACGCGTCGCGCTGCTGGCGGAGCTGCTCCCGCGGGTGGCCGCTGTCCCTCCGCCGGGCTGACCGCGGTCGCTGCCCGTCCGGTGGGTGCCGACGGCCGCACCGGAGACGTGCGTCTTGCACGGTGTGCTAGAGGAGGCCTGTGCGCAGCTGTGGCGCACAACCCTCCTCGGCCGCGTCCGCGAAGAGGAGGATCACCCGTGATCGGCTACGCGCTCATCTGCGAGGAGCATCCCGGAAGCGACCTGATCCGGCACGCCCCGGCGGCGCAGGACCACGGCTTCGACTACCTGTCCATCTCCGACCACTTCCACCCCTGGACGGACACCCAGGGCCACAGCCCGTTCGCGTGGTCGATCCTCGGGGCGCTCGCGGTGACGACCGACCTCCCGCTGCTCACGGCGGTCACCTGCCCCATCAAGCGCTACCACCCGGCGCTCGTCGCCCAGATGGCCGCGACCGTCGCGGAGCTCGCACCCGATCGTCTCACCCTCGGGCTCGGATCGGGGGAGTTGCTCAACGAGCACGTGGTCGGTGGCGCGTGGCCGGATCCGGTCACGCGCCTGGAGATGGTCCAAGAGGCCATCGCGATCGTCCGGGCCCTGTTCGAGGGCGACGAGGTCAGCCACCGTGGCCGGCACTTCACGGTCGATCGCGCCCGGCTCTACACGCTGCCGTCGTCCCCTCCGCCCATCGCACTGGCGGCGGGTGGCGAGTCGGCAGCACGGGTCGCTGCCGACGTGGGTGCAGCCCTCGTCACGACGTCGCCGGACGCGGACCTCATCGGTGCCTACCGGGATGCGGGTGGCGAGGGACCGGTCTACGGGCAGATCACGTGCTGCTGGGCCGACTCGGAGGAGGCGGGGCGCGACACGATGCGGGAGCGCTGGCCGCAGACCGTGGTGGGCTGGGACGTGTCCGCCGAGCTGCCGACACCGTCGGGGTTCGAGGACGCCAGCGCCCACGCCTCGACCGAGGAGGCCGTCGGGAGCTCGCCGGTCGGCCCCGACCCCGAGCCGTACGCCGACAGCGTCAGCACCTACCTCGATGCCGGCTGCGACCACGTCGCCTTCCACCAGGTCGGTCCCGACCAGACCGGGTTCCTGGCCTTCGCGAAGGGTGAGCTGCTCCCGCGCCTGCGCAGCTGAAGCTGCGGGGGGGCCCGGTCGCGTGTCGCGGCCGTGCCCAGGTACCGTCCGGCGTATGTCGTCCGCGCGTACTCTGGGTGCCGTTCTGCTGTTGGCATCGGCGATCGCTGCCCTGTCGGTGGTGCCGTTCGCGCTGTCGGCGGAGGCACCAGCCGCCACGGTCCAGGTCGAGGACAACGCCTACACTCCGGAGGTCGTCGAGGTCGCTACGGGCCAGACGGTGGAGTGGATCTGGACCGGAACCGGCGACCACAGCGTCACCTTCGAGGACGGGGAGGACAGTCACCCCGGCTGCGGGATCACGAACCGCGAGGCGTGCGGGGGCACTGGCGACACCTACGAGCGGGCGTTCTCCAAGTCCGGGGACTTCCGCTACTGGTGCCGCGTCCACGTCAGCACTTACGACATGCGGGGGACCGTCCGGGTGACGGGGGCACAGCCCTCGCCCAGCCCGACCTCGCCCGATCTCCCGACGGAGTCCGAGACCACCGAGACGCCTTCGCCCACGCCCACGCCGAGCCGGACGCCGGCGCCGACGCCATCGACGGAGCCGACCGAGGAGCCGACCACCGAACCGACCGAGGAGCCGACCGAGGACCCCTCGACGGAGCCGCCGTCGGAGCCGCCGTTCGTCCACGAGCCGCCACCCCCACCACCTCCTCCGCCTCCGCCGCGGCAGCTGCCGCTCGGCCCCGAACCGGACCCGAGCCCCACCGATGGGGTGTCGCCCAGCGAGATCGAGTTCGAGCCCTTCCCCGAGCCCGGCGAGGGCAGCGACGACCCGGCGGGTGACGAGGTCGCGGTGGCCTTCCCCGGCGGCGGGGATCCCGACCGCCCCGTGCTCCTGGTGGTCGCCACGCTCGCCGTGGTCGGCTCGGCGACGACGTTCGGGGCGCTGGTGCTGTTCGGGCCGCCCTGGATGGGCGGCTGACCCGCCTCCCCCGGAAATCCACAGGCGCTGAGCGCGCGCCGTATCGCGTGTCGCACCCCCGACCTACGGTTGCGGTTGTGTGGAGCGCGGACGGTCCGGTACCGTCGCGCGGTCCCGCTCCGGGATCACCGGTCCGCCCCGGCGGACCCCCGATCCCGTCCCGGCCGCCCACCGGCCGGCCTTCCCCGAGAGGGATGGTGAGCGGGCCGCACCCCTGCCCCTACCGGCGGTGGCGCGCGCGTCCACGGGCGCCGCGCGGTCGCGACCGAGGGGGGCCCATGGACCAGAGGAGGTGCCATGCGTCGCTACGAGATGATGGTGATCATCCGCGACGAACTGGACGAGGAAGGCGCCCAGGGCGTCGTCCAGCGCATCCGTGACCTCGTGGAGCAACTCGAGGGTCGGATCGTGGACGAGGCTGACTGGGGGAAGCGCAAGTTCGCCTACGAGATCGACCACCAGAACTACGGGTGGTACGTGATCTTCGATGTCGAGCTGTCGGTCGAAGCCAAGGTCGAGATCGAACGCCAGCTGCGCATCAGCGACAACGTCCTGCGCTTCCTGACCGTGCGCCCCGAGGCCCACGTTCACCGCAGCAAGAGCGCCTGAGCCTGCTCCGCACCCCGTGGCCCGCCGGGCCGCGGGAGCAGACGAACCCGGCCGAGCCGGAGAGCAGCGAGCGAGAGGAGCCCGCGGTGGCCTACGAGAACAACTTCGTGACAATGATCGGCAACCTGGTCGACGAGCCCCAACTGCGCTTCACGGGCAGTGGCGTCCCGGTCGTCGGACTGCGCATCGCGTCCAGCCGGCGCTGGACGGGACAGGACGGCCAGCAGCGCGAGGAGACGATCTTCATCGACGTCAACGCGTGGCGCGAGCTCGCCGAGAACACGGCCGAGACGCTGCACAAGGGCGATCGGGCGATCGTGATCGGTCGGCTGAAGACGCGATCGTACGAGAACAAGGACAACCAGACGGTCTGGGTCACCGAGATCGAGGCCGACGAGATCGCGCCGAGCCTGCGCTGGGCCCGCGCGACCGTGGAGAAGACCAACCGTCCCAGCAGCAACGTCGGTGCCGGTGCCAGTGCCGGTGCCAACTACGGCAACGGCGACGGTGGCAGCGTGCCTCCACCGTCCGACGACGTCCCCTTCTGATCACGAAAGCGAGACACATCTATGGCTCGACGGAAGCGCCGTCGGCAGCAGCGGCAGCGTGCTTGCCGCTTCTGCCAGGACAGCATCGAGTACATCGACTACAAGGATCTGGCGACGCTCAAGCACTACCTGAACGAGCGCGCCAAGATCAAGGCGCGGCGCACGACGGGTGCCTGCGCGCAGCATCAGCGGCAGCTCGCGGCGGCGATCAAGAACGCCCGCGAGATGGCGCTGCTGCCCTACATCGCGCGCTGAGCGAGGTGATCGCATGAAGATCGTCCTGAAGGCGGAGGTCGACAACCTCGGGCTGCCCGGGGACGTCGTCGACGTCGCCGACGGCTACGGCCGCAACTACCTCATCCCGCGGGGGCTCGCCATCAAGGCGACCCCCGGCGCGATGAAGGAGGCCGCGGCGCTGACGCGCTCACGCAAGGCGCGCGAGGCCAAGACCCTCGGGTCGGCCGAGGCGGCCAAGAACGCCCTCGAGGCGCGCACGTTGCGCATCCCGGTACGCGTCGACGAGGCCGGGCACCTGTACGGCTCCGTCCGCGCCGAGGACGTCCGCACCGTGCTCAAGGCGCGTGGCCACGACATCGAGCGGCGCCGCATCGACCTCAAGACGCCGATCAAGCAGATCGGGACCTACGAGGTCGAGATCCACGTCCACCCCCAGGTCAGCGCCACCGTGGAGGTCGAGGTCGTGGACCAGGAGGGCGAGGTCACCGTCGAATCGCTCGCCGGCGCCAAGGCGGCCGAGGAGCGCTCGATCGAGGAGGCTGCGCTCGAGGCGGCCGCGCAGCTCGAGGGCGACGAGGCGGCCGAGGGCGAGCCCGGAACCGACGCGACCGAGAGCGAAGCCACCACCGACGAGGCGGCCCGCGACGAGGCGCCGCGGACCGACGCGGCCGCCCCGGCGGCGGCCAGTGACGAGCCCATCGAACAGCCGGAGGACGCCCCGGCGTAACGCGGGAAGGAGCCCCCGTGGGCACGGAACCCCGTGACCCCGCACGACCCGGCGACCTTCCCCCGCCAACCCCTCCACCCACCGGCAACGGCCAGTCCGGACCCGGTGGGCGCTACGACCGCGTGCCCCCGGCGTCGCTGGAGGCCGAGGTCTCGGTGCTCGGTGCCGCGGTGCTGTCGCGCGCCGCGGCGGCCGAGGTCATGGAGCTGGTCCGTGCCAAGGACTTCTACCGCTCGGCCCACCGCACCGTCTTCGAGGGCATCTACGACCTGTTCGCGCGCGGTGAGCCGATCGACGCGATCACGCTGCTCGACTGGCTGACCAAGCGCGGCAAGCTCGAGGAGGTCGGCGGGGCGTCGGCCATCCACGACCTCGTCGCCGCCGTGCCGACCGCGGCGAACGCGGCGCACTACGCCCGCATAGTGCGCGAGAAGGCGATCCTGCGTGCGCTCATCGACGCCGGCACCAAGGTCGTGCAGATGGGCTACGACGCTGGCGACGACGTCAACCTCACGGTCGACCGCGCCGAGGCGCTGATCTACGAAATCGGCCAGACCGGCCACACCTCCGAGTACGCCCAGCTCAAGGATCTGCTCAACGAGTCGTTCGAGCGCATCGAGCAGCTCGCCGAGAACCGCTCCGAGGTCACCGGGCTCGCGACCGGCTTCAACGACCTCGACCGCCTCACCGCCGGCCTGCAGCCGCAGAACCTTGTGATCATCGCCGCGAGACCCTCGATGGGGAAGTGCATCGCAGAAAGTAGCGGGCTTATCACTGATAGCAAGACGGGGGCGCGGAGGTCCGTACGAGAGGTTGTGGAGGGTCTCGACGGGTTCCACGTGGAGGCCCACGGTCCCGATCGTCGCCTCCACCACGTTCCGGTCGCGGCAGGCGTCTACAACGGTGTGCAGGCCGTGTTCGACGTGCGTACCCGGCTAGGTCGCCGTATCCGCGTGACCGCCAACCACCCGTTCCTGACCTACCAGGGCTGGCGCGAACTGGGCGACCTCAACACAGGCGATCTCATCGCGGTGCCTCGTGTCGTCCACGCCCGCGGTCAGGAGGCAGGGCCTGATGCCGAGGCGAAGCTGCTCGGATACCTCCTCGGGGACGGGGCACTCACCGATCGCGTCCCGATCGTGACGACCACCAGCGCTGCCATCGAGGCCGATATCCGCTCGTGCGTCGCCAACTTCGGCGTCCGGGTGAAGGCCGCGTCGCGCGCTGACAACGGTGTCCGCACCCTCGCACTGAGACCGGCGCACGGCCGTGAGTCGCCCCGCAACTTCCTGCGTGAGCGGCTCGAGGAGCTGGGGCTGTGGGGGAAGGGCTCACACGACAAGTTCGTCCCCGATGCGGTGTTCCGCTACCCGACCGAACAGATCGCGACCTTCCTGTCGCGGTTGTACGCCTGTGGCGGATCCGCCTGGGTCGCCAAGGACCACGGGTACTTCGGCATCAGCTACGCGACCGTGTCGGAGCGACTGGCGCACGACCTCCAGCACCTGTTGTTGCGGTTCGGGATCATCGCTCGCATCCGCGAACGGCAGGTCAGGTGCGGCGACGAGCGCCGACGCGCGTTCGAGGTCGAGATCCGCGATGCCGCGAACTGTCGCCGCTTCATCGAGGAGATCGGGATCTTCTCGAAGGCGGAACAGTGCGCCGCGGTCATGGCCGTGATCGAGCAGCGAAGAGGGCTGCGTGAGACCAACGTCGACCTGCTGCCGATCGAGGTGTGGGCGCTGATCCTCGCCGAGAAGGGTGACCGGCCCTGGGCCGATGTCAGCGAGACCACCGGACGCCCGCGCGACCACAACTGGCACGTCGGGAAGCGTCGTCCCTCGCGACGGCTGGTCGGTGAGCTGGCGGAAGCTCTCGACAGCCAGCCGTTGCGCGACCTCGCCGGTTCCGACGTGTACTGGGACGAGATCGTGAGGATCGAGCCCGCTGGTGAGGAGCGGGTCTACGACCTCGAGGTGCCCGGTCTGCACAACTTCGTCGCCAACGACATCATCGTCCACAACTCCTCGCTCTCACTCAACGTCACGCACTACGTGGCCTCTGAGCTGGGCAAGCCCGCGGTCATCTTCAGCCTCGAGATGAGCAAGCAGGAGATCGTGCAGCGCCTGCTCGCTGCTGAAGCGAGCATCGATTCGTCGCGGCTGCGGACGGGGCGGCTGCAGGACCACGATTGGCGCAAGCTCGGCGACGCGCTCGGCAAGCTGTCGACCGCCCCGCTGTTCATCGACGACACGCCGTCGATCACCCTGATGGAGATCCGTTCCAAGGCGCGTCGCCTCAAGCAGCGTCACGGCCTCGAGCTGATCGTCGTCGACTACCTCCAGCTGATGCAGTCTCACCGCCGGGTCGAGAACCGCGTCCAGGAGGTCTCCGAGATCTCCCGCGGTCTCAAGATGCTCGCCAAGGAGCTCGATGTCCCGGTCATGGCGTTGAGCCAGCTCTCGCGTCAGCCCGAGAACCGCACCGACAAGCGTCCCCAACTCGCCGACCTCCGCGAGTCCGGCTGCCTGGTGTCCGAGTCGGTCGTGCTGCTCGCGGACGGGAGCACCGCCGCCATCGGCGACCTCGCGCAGCGGCAGGTGCGTGACATCGACGTCGTCGCCGTCGATGCGGACGGCGAGATGGTGACCGCGACGATGACGCACGCCTTCTCCAGCGGGATCAAGCGGGTCTACCGGCTGACGCTCGCGTCGGGCCGCGCGATCGAGGCGAGCGCGAACCACCCGTTCCTCACCCCGAAGGGCTGGCGCCGTCTCGACCAGCTCGTGATCGGGTCACACCTCGTCGTCACGGAGCCCCAGGGGTCGGTGGACCGGACCCCCTCCGAGTCCGGCGCGCTGCTGGCCCCCCCACGCGTCGGGATGACGTGGGACCTCATCGGGCGGATCGATGCCCTCGGCACGAGGGAGGTCTTCGACGCCACCGTGCCGGGCGTGCACAACTTCGTCGCCAACGGCATCGTCGTGCACAACTCGATCGAGCAGGATGCGGACATCGTGGGGTTCATCTACCGCGACGAGGTCTACGACGAGAACTCCCCCGACCGCGGCGTCGCGGAGCTGATCATCTCCAAGCACCGCAACGGTCCCACCGGCACGGTCCGACTGGCTTTCCTCAACCACCTCACGAAGTTCGCCAACCTCGCACGCCAGCCCGCTGGCTACGCCGGGCCGGGCGGGAACGGCGGAGGTGCGCCGGCGCCGCCTCCGCCGCCGACGCCGGTGTAGCCGGGTGGAGTCCTTGCAGTTCCTCATCGTCGGGGGGCTCGGGGCGATCGGCGCCGCCCTGACGGTTGGGACGCTCGCGGCCCTCGTGAGGTACCGGCGCACGGGGCGGTGGCCCGGCGAGGAGGAACTCGACGACCCGCCGCCGGTGACCACCGGGCACTGGATCGGGCTGTGGCTGCGCGTGATCATCGGGGGGGCCCTGACGGTGTGGGCGGTCGTGTCGCTGGTCGCCGCTGACCTCCTGTGAGACCTGCGGCACCCGCCCCGTGGACGCTCGCTGGCGTGCCCTGGCCGGGGTGGGTCGCGATCGTCGGAGCGACCGTCGCCGCCTACCTCGCGGTCGGCCCCTTCCTCCCCGACGACGCGTTCATCCACCTCCGCTACGCCGAGAACCTCGCGGCGGGACACGGGTGGGTCTACAACGTCGGCGCGGTCTCGGCGGACGGCATGACCTCGCCGCTGTTCGTCGGGCTCGTCGCGCTGGTGGCGCTCGCGGTCCGTTCGGTTGAGACCGCGAGTGACCTCGTGATGGTCGGCTCGATGCTCGTCGCCGGCTGGGCCACCTACCGCATCGTCGGACGGGACCGACCGGTGGTAGCGGGTCTGGCGGCACTGCTGCTGCTCACGTCCCCGTGGTTGGGGTCGACGCGCGGGATGGAGTCGTGGTTGTTCGTCGCGCTCACGTCGGTGGCCGTGCTCGCGGCGCGTGAACGGCACCACGTCGTGGCCGGTTCGGTGGCCGGGGCGCTGGGGCTGGTGCGGGGCGAGGGCGTCCTGCTCGTCCTCGTGCTCGCTGCCCAGTTGTGGCTGCGTGATCGCCGCGCCCCGGTCCGGTTCGCCGCCGCGGCCGTCGTCCCCCTCGCGGCGTGGGCGGCGTACGCGGCGGCGCTGTTCGGCACTCCGCTGCCGGGCACCTTGACCGCCAAGATCGCTCAGGCTCGGTCGGGGTTCTGGGGCGAGGGTCTGATGTACCTACGCGGTTTCGTGGACATCGCCAACAAGTTCCGGTTCGGCCTCTGGGCGCTCGCCATCCTGGCGCTCCTCGGCGTCGCTGCGGCGGTTGGCGCCACGACCCTGGTTCACCGCCACGGGCGCGATCTGGCGGCACCGGTACGCCGCCTCCTCGTCACGCCCGGCGTGATCACGATCGCGGCACTGGCGGCGGGAGTCGTCGTCGCGTACGGGCTGGTGTTCCAGGTGCCCGCCTACCACTGGTACTACGCCACACCGGTGCACGCCGCCGTTCTCGTCGCCGCGCTCGGCGTCGCGGACCTGATCCGGCGAGGCGGGGCCGCCCTGGTCCTCACCGGGGTGGTCGTCGGGGCGCTGGCGGTGACCGGCATCCGGGCCACCCCTGACGACAAGCCGGTCCCGGGTTACGTCGCGGCCGCCGCGTGGTTCCGCGAGCAGGTCCCGGCAGGCGCGTCGATCGCAGCGACCGAGATCGGCGGGCTCGGCTACCACGTCCCCAACCCCATCGTCGACTACCTCGGGTTGCTGTCAGACCGGGCCGCCGAACACCTCGGCCGGGGCGATCTGGCCTGGTGGCTAGAGGCGTTCGAGCCCGATTACTGGCTCGTGCACGACCCGGCGTGGCCGTTCGAAGCGCCCGCGATGCAGACCGACCACTTCCAGCGCAACTACCTCCAGTTCGGCGAGGTCGACGCCTTCGTCGTGTACCGCCGGCGTGGGGCGCCGGTGCGCTGAGCGCGGTGCTCCCAGCCGGGTCCCTCACGTCGGTCCACGCCGCTAGTCGCCGCCGGCGAGCCCAACCCGGTCATCGACCTCGTCGTCGACCCACGGGACCGGGTGTGGTGGAGCGACCCGGGGGCGCACCCGGCCTACAAGGTCCCGAGCCGGGACGTCGTGCTCGTCACCGACGAGGTCTACGGCGACGCGCTCGACCCCGTCACCGGCCAGGACCACGGCTGCCCATGGGGCTGGGTGCGGATGATCGACATCTCCGACCCGGCAGACCCGCAGCGGGTCGGCAAGTTCAAGCCCGAGCCGCTGCCGGTGGTCGTCACCGAGGACCCGGCGCTGAGCCTGGGCATCGACAAGGTCGTCATGTGGAGCTTCCCCGTCATCGAGGACGGGCTGATCTACGCCCTCGACCTCCGCAACGGCCTCTACATCCTGCGCTACACGGGACCCGGCTCGGACGACATCGATGCCATCGAGTTCCTCGAGGGCAACTCCAACCTCGGCGACGCGCTGCGCTACGAGCCGGTCCCCGATCCCGAGGAGGAGTCGAGCTGACCGGCACGGAGTAGGGTGGCGGGCGGAGGGATGCCCGTGGCCTTCGTGCCCGTCACCGACGCCGTCTTCCTGCTCGCCGAGGCGCGCGAACGCCCCATGCACGTCGGCGGGCTGCAGCTGTTCAAGCCCCCACCCGATGCCGGGCCCGACCACGTCGGCGAGGTCCACCGCGCCGCGATCCAGCACGGCGAGGTGCACCGCAAGCTGCGCCGGCGCCCCGTCCGGGTCGGCGGTTTGGGGTGGTGGGCGTGGGAGGACGACCCCAAACTCGACCTCGAGTACCACGTGCGGCACTCCGCCCTACCCAACCCCGGACGGGTGCGCGAGCTGCTCGCGCTGACCTCGCGGCTGCACGGCACCCTGCTCGACCGCCACCGACCGCTGTGGGAGGCCCACCTCATCGAGGGCCTCGCCGACGGTCGCTACGCGATGTACACCAAGATCCACCACGCGCTCGTCGACGGCGTCTCCGCCATGCGCCTGCTGGAACGGTCGCTGTCCACCGACGCCGACGAGCGCGACATGCCACCGCCGTTCGCGCCGCCTCGCAACCACCCGCCCCGTGACGCCGGAGGACCGCCGCGCGCGGGGCCGCTGGCGTCGCTGCTCGGAGCCGCGTCCGCGGTCACCGAGGGGGTACGGGGCGTAGCCGGTGCCACCGAGGCAGCCGTGCGTTCGATCGTCGAGGGGTTCCGCGACGAGGCGGCCGCCCTGCCCTACCGCGCCCCGCGGTCCCCGCTGAACGTGCCCATCACCGGGGCGCGACGCTTCGCGGCGGACGGATGGTCGCTCGAGCGCATCCGGGGGGTCGCCAAGGCCCTCGACGCGACCATCAACGATGTCGTCATGGGCATGTCGGCCGGGGCGCTGCGCCGTTACCTCATCGAACTCGACGGCCTGCCCGACGGACCGCTCGTGGCCATGGTCCCGGTCTCGCTGCACGGCGACGACGACACCGAGGACGCCGGCAACCTTGTCGGGCTCGTCCTGTGCAACCTCGCGACCCACCTCGACGACCCGGAGGAGCGCTTCACCCTGGTCCGGCGATCGATGCGGGCCGGCAAGCTGCGGCTGGAGGGTCTCAATCCGACGGCCGTGCTGCTCCTGAGCAGCGCGAGCTTCGCCGGGCTCGGACTCGGACCGCTCTACCGCTTCCCGCCGCTACGCAGGCCGCCCTTCAACCTCATCATCTCCAACGTCCCGGGCCCGCGCGAGCGGCTGTACTGGAACGGCGCCGAACTCGACGGCATGTACCCCGTCTCGATCCCGATCGACGGGCAGGCGCTCAACATCACCGTCTCGAGCTACGTCGACCAGATGGGCTTCGGCCTGACCGGCTGCCGCCGCTCCGTCCCCCACCTGCAGCACCTGCTCGAGCACCTCGAGACCGCCCTCACCGAGCTCGAGCACGTCGCCGGCACGGCTTAGCTTCGTGTTCAAGTTCGTCGGGGCGCTCGCGGTGGCGGCGGCAGTCGGAGCGCTGACGGCGGCGCCGACGGCGGCACAGGATCCGCCGGCGGCACAGGACCCGCCGGTCCCGACCTGGAACGACTGCTTCCAGCAGGTCGCACGCCCCGGTCCCTCCGGCGAGATCTTCGGCCCCACGCGCATCAACGCCCAGTCCGCCAACCAGCGGATGGCGGTGGGGGTCGCGCGCGACGGGACGATGACCGTGTTGCGCTGGCCGCGGCCGTCGTTCTACGACCAGATCAAGCACCGCACCTCCAGCCGCTACGAACCGAGGTTCGGGGCGCTGCCCAACGAGGGCGCGTTCCTCGGAGTCGTGACGACGAGCTCGGCGGGCACCCAGACCGACTGGCTCGCCGACCTCGAGTCGCCGCAACAGGTCCACGCCGACGACCTCAACGACGTCATCACGACCACTTACCGCGACGACGGGCGAGGCCTCACCGTCACCGTCGAGGACGTCGTCGCCCACGACGTCGACGCGTTCCTCCGCCGCGTCACCGTCGACCGTGACGCGGACTCGCCGATCACGGCGGCCAGCCTCGTCGCCTTCGAGAACCTCAACCTCGTCGTGACGAAGATCCCTTACATCCCCGCGCTCGACTGGTGCGGTGAGGAGCTCAACACCGACACCGCCGTCTATGACGCCGATCTCGACGCGATCGTGCACACCAAGGAAGGAGTCGACACGTCGGTCGGCGAGGCGCGCACCGTCGCGGTCGGCATGGCACTGATCGGGGCGTCGGATCAGCACCAGGTCGGCGGCGACGCCTACGAGGGCAACGCCTCCCCCGACGCACGCCTGCCCGGCCCGACCCAGGACGCCTACGACGACGCCGCGGACGGGGTCCTCCAAGGCAACGACACCTACGACGGGCAGACGACCGGAGCGCTGATGGCGCCGCTCGACCTCACCGACGGCAGCAGCACCGAGACCGTTGTGTTCGCTGGCGGCGCCGACGCGGCCGAGGTCGCCGCGGTGATCGAGGCGGTCCGGACCCGCGATCTCGATGACGTCGCCGCCGCCAAGCGCGCCTGGTTCGACGTGCTCCTCGCCGACGCCCCGTGGCCCGACACCGATGATGCCGACGTTCTCGCGCTCGCTCGCCGGGCACTGGTGACGCTGGTGTCGACCTACGACCCGCGGTCCGGGGCAGTGGTCGCCTCGATCGCGACCCAGAGCCCCTACGGCGAGGACTGGATCCGCGACGGGGCGTTCTTCAACCACGTCCTCGACCTCATTGGCCACCACGACTGGGTCGACCAGCGCAACCGCTGGTACGCCAACCTGCAGAGCAAGGGCGAAGGGTTCGGCGAGGACAACCCGTTCGTCGAGTCGACCCAGCAGGGCATCGTCCCGCCCGGCAACTGGGCGATGAACTACTACGCCGACGGCGTGGTCGGCGGCCCCATCCCGTGGGAGATCGACGAGACCGGCTACGGGCTGTGGGCCTTCTGGGACCACCACGACGCGACCGGTGACGTCGACGAGCTGCGCGCGGTCTACCCCGCGATCCAGCGCGCCGCCGACTTCCTCACCGCCTGCGTCGACCCGACGAACGGCCTGCACTGCATCGCCATCGAGGACGACAACCCCGAGCCGCGCCAGACCATCCATGGCGCCGGCCCGGTGTTCCTCGGGCTCGACTCCGCGGTCAGGGCTGCCGAGGCGCTGGGAGAGGACGCCGACCGCGACCGCTGGGCCGCGCGCCGCGACGAGCTCCGTGCGGGCATCGAGACACACCTCTACGGCGACGGCTCGTACGCCAACGGCAACGGCGAGATCGTGTGGCCGGTGTGCTTCCACCCTCTCGACCACCCACGCTTCGCCGACAGCCACTACGAGGCGATGTGGTCCGCCATCGCGCCGACCTTCGCCGAACCCGAGGCGGGCGGGCACAGGCTGCGTGGGCTGTACGAGGCCAAGCGGCTCATCCCGCTCGCCAAGGCCAAACGCGACGACCCCGTGTGGCGCGAGCGCGTCACCACCGGACTGCGCTGGATCGCCACCGAGCACGCCCAGCCGGGCACCCACGTGATGGGCGAGGAGTGGCTGTACGAGGACGGCGACATCGTGTCCACCGTCAGCCAGCCGCACGTGTGGGAGCAGGTGCTGTTCTACCTCGGGGCGCTCGAAGCGTTCCCACCCGAGGGCGTCGAACCCGAGCCCGGCTGCGGCGGTGTCGTCGCCGCGCTGCGCGACCGCCCCGCTGGTGGCGTCGGAGACGACGGAGCCACCGACGGCACCCGCGCCAGCGCACCGGCACCGTTGCCTGCGACCGGCGGGAACGCGAGCGTGTTGGCCGCGCTCCTCGTCGTCGCCGTGGGGTTCGGGGCGCGGCGCCGAGGCTGACCTTCTCCTCCCCCCAACGCGTAGCCTGGCCGGGATGAGCGATCACTCCGGACCGTCCACCCGTTCCGTGCACCTCACCGAGGAGGTGGACGCGGCGACGCGGTCGATCGTCCCGCCCATCGCCGCGAACTCCGCCTTCGCGTACCCCGACGTGGACACCTGGCGCGACGTCGCGCTCGGCCGTGAGCCCGGGCACATCTACGCCCGCAACTCCAACCCGACCACCGACCGGCTCGAGGCCAAGGTCGCGGCCCTCGAGGGCGCCCCGGCGGGCACGAGCTTCACCACCGGCATGGCCGCCATCTCGTCGACGCTGCTGGCGCTGCTGTCGCCCGGCGACCGAGCGGTCAGCGTCAAGGACGCCTACGGTGGCAGCTACCTGCTGTTCACCGACATCCTCCCGCGCTTCGGCATCGACTGTGTCGTCTGCGACACGGAGGACGACGCGGTCGAGGCCGCCGTCGCCGAGCGCTGTGACCTGCTGTACCTCGAGTCGCCGACGAACCCCACGGTGAAGGTGCTCGACCTCGCGCGCCTCTCGAACGCCGCGCGCCAGGTCGGTGCGACGGTCGTGGTCGACAACACGTTCGCGACGCCGATCAACCAGAACCCACTCGCGCTCGGTGCCGATCTCGTGGTGCACAGCGCGACGAAGTTCCTCGGTGGTCACGGCGACGTGCTCGGTGGGGTCGTGGTAGGCAGCGACGAACTGGTCGAGCGCGTCTACCGCTTCCGCGAGATCGTCGGCACCGGCCTCGACGCCCACGCCGCCGCGCTGCTGCTGCGCAGCCTCAAGACCCTCGGCCTGCGCATCGAGCGCCAGAACGCGAGCGCCCTGGCCATCGCGACCTGGCTGGAGTCCCACGAGGCGGTCAGCGCCGTCCACTACCCGGGTCTCGCCAGCCACCCACGCCACGACGTCGCTGCCTCCCAGATGCGCGGGTTCGGTGGGGTCCTCGCCTTCGAGCTCGGAACCGGGTTCGAGGGCGTACGCGCGGTGCTGCCGCGCCTGCGCTACGCGTACCTCGCCGCCAACCTCGGCCAGGTGGAGACCATCGCCGGCCCTCCCGCGACCACCAGTCACGTCGAGCTGACCGACCAGGAGCGGGTGGAAGCGGGCATCCCCGAGGGGCTGATCCGCTACTCGGTCGGCATCGAGGACGTCGACGACCTCATCGCCGACCTCGAGGCCGCACTGGGCGGGGCGTGAGGTGACGGCGGGGCGCGGGGCGCCAGGCGACCCACGACTGACTGAGGTCGAGCGTGCCGTCGTGGATGCCGTCGATGCCGACGCGCTCGTCGGGGTCGCGACCGATCTCATCGCGCTGGCGACCCTCTCCGGCGAGGAGGTGCCCGGCCAACGGGTCGTCGCCGAGCGGCTCGCCGACCTCGGCCTCGACGTCGAGACCTGGGACATCGACCTCGCCGCGCTGTCGCAGCACCCGGCCTACTCGGCCGAGATCGACCGCGACACTTCACTCGGCGTCGTGGGCCGGCTCGGGTCGCCAGGTGGCCCCACCCTGCTGGTCGACGGCCACATCGACGTCGTCCCGACCGGCGAGCTCGCGCTGTGGAGCAGCCCGCCGTTCGAGGGGCAGGTGCGCGACGAGAGGCTGTACGGACGCGGGGCGTGCGACATGAAGGGCGGCCTCGCAGCAGCCATCCACGCGGCGGACGCCATCCGTCGCGCCGGCATCGACCTCGCCGGCACGCTCGCCATCGCTTCCGTCGTCGGCGAGGAGGACGGGGGCTGCGGCACGCTGGCTCTGCTCGAGCACGGCGTCACCGCCGACGCCTGCCTCATCCCCGAACCGACGCAGCTCACCATCGCTCCCGCGTCGGCCGGGGCGCTGTCGTGGCGCATCCGCATCCGCGGCCGGTCGGCGCACGGGGCGCTGCGCGAGGAGGGCGTCAGCGCCATCGAGAAGCTGATCCCGGTGCACGAGGCTGTGCTCGCGCTCGAGGAGCGCCGCAACCGCAGGACCGCAACGGGGCTGTTCGGTTGGCTCGACCGGCCTTTCGCCATCTGCGGCGGCCGTGTCGCGGGTGGCGACTGGCCCTCGTCGGAAGCGGACTGGCTCACCTGGGAGGGGCGCTACGGCGTCGCCCCTGGCGAGGACCTCGACGCCGCCCGCGCCGAGTTCGAGGCCGCGGTCGCGGCCGTCGGCGAGGGCGACGCGTGGCTGTCTCAGCACCCACCCAGGGTCGAGTGGTGGGGCGGCACGTTCCTCCCGGGAGAGACGCCGCGCGACGACGCGATCGTCGCGACGGTCACCGGGGCGGTCGGGGCGCTGGGGTCCGAGCCAGTCGTGCGCGGCATGCCCTACGGCTGCGACCTCGGCCTCACCGTGGGCGTCGGCGGGATCCCGACCGTCGTCTACGGGCCTGGCGATGTCCGTGACGCCCACCGCCCCGACGAGTCGGTGGCCGTCGAAGAACTGGTCGCGGCAGCCCGGACCATCGCGCTCACGGCGCTGCGCTTCTGCGGGACCGGTTGACGGCTCCGCGGGGCGAGCCGCGCGCCGCGGTGTTCGGACCTCGTTAGCGGCCGGACCGGTCACCCCGATCCGTGCGATGCCTCTCGCGATGCCGGTGACCATGGTCTCGGCCGTGGTCCGATCCAGACGATGGCGTGCCAGCCACGTCTCGAGCAGGACGTGGTCGGTCGTGACCCGCTCGTCGAGTGAGCGCAGGCCGGCCTTCGCGCGTGCGTTGGAGGAGTCCGAGCGGTCGACAGCCGCGTGCCACACCGACGTATCGACGAACGTGGTCACCGTCGTGGTCAGCTGACCGCCTCGCCAACCATCGCGTCCTGTGTGCGCGGCGATGTCCGAGCTCGGCGGCCTTGCGGCGCGACGGTGGGGGTCGGTGCGGGCCCAGGAGCCCGTGCGGGTCGCCTGCCGCCGCTCGGCGCTACCTCAGCCGCAGATGGGCAGGTTGGCGAGGCACCGCGTCGGGCGGACGGGCAGCGGCTCCTCGAGCAGCAGCGCCCCGTCGCTCTGGCCGATGAAGATGGGGTTCGCGACCGGTTTCGGCCCGCCGGTGAGGCTGCGCAGCATCGTGTCCCCGGACGCGATGATCAGCCGACCGGAGCGGTCGTGGTTGATCTGGAAGTAGTCACCGAGGCGCCGGTCGCCGGCCTCGAAGTCGGTGTTGGCGTTGCAGCCCGTGCCGCCCAGGCACACCGCGCCCACGTGGATCGGCCGGAGCGACGCGTTGCTGATGGTCCACTGCGGGGGCACGAACTCCTCCACCCCGTTACCGTCGCAGTCGTACATCGTGCCCTTGGCGTTGAGGGTCTGCGCCACGTAGATGTAGAAGGACTCGGGCTCGTCGGGGAAGATGTGGTACCAGGCAATGGCGACCCGGCCGTCCTCGCCGGCCACGAGCCAGGACCACAGGACGTCGCCCGCCGGGATGGGCAGCCGCTGCGGCTGCTCGAGGCCCCACGACTCGGTGTCGCGGTCCCACCAGTTGAACTCGACGTAGCCATCAGGGTCGGTGTCGTTGGCGCCGCGGTAGCCGTTGCCCTGTGCCATGTAGACCGTGCCATCAGCCGCGTCGACGTCGATCGGAGCGAAGATCTGCTTGCCGGCGGGGCTGAACGACGACCCGGGCACGGTGACCCACGTCTCGCCGTCGTCCGGTGACATCGAGAACCCGCTGCCGGCGGAGGGGCCGGACGGCCCGATCAGCCCGTCGGGGTTGAGCGGATCGCGGTAGATCTGGCCGTAGACCGGGAGGCTGGTGCGTACCGGCTCCCACACGATGCCACCGGTCGTCGTGCGCCACAGCTGTGCCGGCAGACGCACGAACAGGAACGCCTCGCCGTCCTCGTTGCCTCCCGTGAGCCACGGCCGGTCCCCGGCCGACACCATCGGGTTGGCGACGTTCCAGGACTGTCCATCGTCGTTGGAGGCGTAGACCGCGACGTTGGCGAGGTCGATCTCGACGTTGTAGAGGTTGCCGGCGTCGTCCATCGCGAACCCAGGGTCGCTGAACCCGGTCGACGTGACGCTGTGGGGACCCTCGTGCAGCCCAGCCGTGCCGGTGTACGACCACGTGTGCCCGCCGTCGACGGAGCGCCACACCAGCGTCTGGTTGTAGTACCCGACGGCGAAGTCGCCGACCCCGCCGAGCGCTTCGGGGTTCTTGTAGGCGTGGGTCGTCCCCGCGTGCGCGGACATGCTGAGCGAGCCGTCCTCGGCCGCGATGATGACCGGCTCACCACCCGCACGGTTGGGGTCGACGTACACCGGTCGGTCGAACTCGAGCTGGGGCGGGGCGAGCTCCGGGCACGCCTGGGAGGCGGTGGTGGAGACGCTGTGTGCCGGCGCAGCGGTCGCGATGACGGCCAGTGCCAGCACGATGTGAGACGGACGCATGCGAACCCCTCCGGTGGCGCAACCCCCAGGACTTCGACGGCCGACCCCCGCTCCCCTCCCTCACCCCGCTGACCTGGGGTCCACGCTTCGAGCCGCAGAACGGGGCGGGACGCAGGTGCCCGAGGTTGTACGGTCGTTCTCGCCAGGGAGGACGAGGACTAGGTCACGGTGCGGGGAGGGCGCCGGAGCGTCGGTCCGGCGCCGCCTCGAGCGGGAGTTCGGCGTGGACACGCCAGCCGCCGCCGGCCGGGTCGGGTCCCGCGCTGGCCGCCCCACCGAAAACCGCAACCCGTTCCTGGATCCCGACGAGGCCGTGCCCGGCGGCCACCCCGGTCCCGGTCGCCACCCCGTCGTCGGCGACGTCCACCACGACGGAGGTGGGGGCGTACCGGATGCGCACCTCCACCCGCGACCCGCCGCTGTGCTTGAGGGAGTTGGTGAGGGCCTCCTGGACGATGCGGTACGCGGTGAGGTCGAGCCCCGCCGGCAGCACGACGGGTCGGCCTTCGACCTCGAGCGAGACCTCGAGGCCCGCGCCTCGGGTTCGCCTGACCAGCGCGTCTAGCTGGGACAACCCGGGCACCGGCGGTTGCGGCTCGCCCTTGGCGCCATCGGACACGGCGCCGTCGTCCCGGAGCACACCGAGCAGCCGACGGAGGTCCGCGATCGCCTGTCTCCCAACGTCTTCCGCGGCGAGCAACGGCGCCTGGGACGCGTGCGCATCCGGTGGCAGCTGCATCCGCGCAGCGCCGACCTGGATGATCATCATCGAGACGCTGTGCGCCACGATGTCGTGGAGCTCGCGCGCGATCCGCGTCCGTTCCGAGGCCGCGACCTCCCGGAGGGCCGCCTCCTTCGCGACACGTTCGCCGGCGAGCGCGGCGTGCAGGGCCCCGGCCCGGTCCTCGCGGGCGCGGAGCCCGCGCGCGGCGAACCAGGGCACGAGCAGGACGGACGAGTTGAACAGGAGCCCGTCGACGGATCGGAGCCACGGGGAGACGAGCGTCACCGTGACGAGCGCAGACCAGGCCAGGACACCGGCCAACAGTGCCCGGCGCGGGGGACAGTGGTAGCCGGCGGAGGCTGTCAGCACGATCAGTGGCACGAAAACGGCAAGGAGCGGCATGTCGTGCTGGACGACCGCGTGGGGCAGGAAGTAGACGCTGACCGCCGCAGCCAGCGCCGCCAGGGGTGCACGCCGGCGCCATGCGAGCGTCACCATCAGCAGCAGGTTCAGGACGGCGTTGGCGGGCCGGGGTCCAGCGAACGCGGCGGACTCGTCGAAGCGCCCCCAGGTCACCAGCTGCCCGAGCGCGACGAAACCGGCCGCGAGCGCGACGTCGACGGGTGGCGGCCGGTACGCGCGCCAGGAGGTGGGGATCACGCCTCGAAGGGTACGACGGCACGGTCGCCGGGGCGTCCTCTCCGGGGACAACGGGGGGTCGTACCCAGGTCGTACGGCCGCGAGCGGCAGGTACGCCCCCGATGGGACCGGACCGGACCTCCGGGGGACGCGCCGACGGGGGTGGCCGAGGACAGTTGTGGCGCGCCGGCGGACGAGCCGCGGGCCCAGCCACGGAGGCAGACATGTCCGCGACCACCGCACCGAACGCCGCCGGGGTGGCGTCACCCGGGACGGCCACGACACCCACCGCCGCCGGTCGGCTCCGTCGCGGGACGGCACCCGTCGCCCTCGCCGTCGGCTCCGTGGCGGCCATCGCTGGGATGGCGCTCCACGCCGAGGGCCTGCCGGATGAAGCGTTCGTCCGCACCATCGAGTCGCAGCCCGGCCAGTGGCTCGCCTCGCACCTCGCGCTCGGCCTCGGGATGGCGCTCGTCGCCCTGGGGATCACGAGCGTGCTGCGCCTGGTCGAGGGCCGGCAGGCCAAGGCCGTCGTCGTCGGCACGATGGTGGCCGCGGTCGGCGCCGCCCTCATGTCGCTGGGGGACCTGGCCCACGGCGTCGTCGCCTTCGCGCTGGCCGGGCACGTCGACGCAGCCGCGTCGCTCGCCGCGCAGGAGGCCTACTTCGCGCAACCGGCCATCATGATCCTGTCGATGGCCGGCATGCTGCTGCCCCTCGGCCTCGTCATCCTCGGCGTCGGCCTGTTCCGCGCACAGGTGGTTCCGCGCTGGCTGGCAGCGGTGGTCCTGGTCAGCCCGATCGCGGTCCAGGCGGGGATGGCCTCCGGCCCTCGCATGCTCGCCTTCGGCCTGCCGTTCGTGGTGGCGATGGGCGCGCTGGCCCGAGAGACCGCACGCGCCTGACCCGGAACGGACGCCCGTGGGCGAGTCCGGAGGTACGGTCCAGCCGTGATCGGGAATCTCAGGCGTGCCCACCGACTGCCCGCTGCCGACGGGGGCATCGCGGCGGCACCAAGCGTCGACGGAGCCGACGCATCCCCGGTCGAAGCCCAGAACGCCGGCCGGCACGGAGGACGGCGGCTCAGCGCCGGGCTCCCCGATCCGCCCCGGACGTGCGGCGCCGACGCGCGACAGTACCCCTGACCCGATGAACGACACCTCGCACCCGATGATCCGCGTTCTCATCGCCGACGACCAGGCGCTCGTGCGCGGCGGTCTGCACATGATCCTGTCGTCCCAGCCCGACATCGACGTGGTGGCGCTTGCCGAGAACGGCCACGAGGCCGTGACCCTCACCAAGGAGACGGCTCCGGACGTCGTGCTCATGGACGTCCGTATGCCCATGATGGACGGCCTCGAGGCGACCCGGCGCATCCTGGCGAACCCGGGCACCGGCACGAGGGTCGTGATGCTCACCACCTTCGACCTCGACGAGAACGTGTACGACGCGCTGTCCGCCGGCGCGTCCGGTTTCCTCCTGAAGGAGACCCGCCCCGAGGTGCTCGCCGACGCGGTCCGCACGGTCGCGGGTGGTGAGGCGCTCCTCGCCCCCTCGGTCCTGCGCCGGCTCATCGAGCGCCACCAGGGCGACGCGGGAGGCGTGGACCCCACGCGTCTCGATGCGCTGACCGACCGGGAGATCGAGCTCTTGCGCCTGATCGGGCGCGGTGAGAGCAACCAGGAGATCGCAGCAGCGCTGTGGATCACCGAGAGCACCGTGAAGACCCACGTCAGCCGTATCTTCCGCAAGCTCGGTCTCCGCGATCGCGCGCAGGCGGTAGTCGCCGCCTACGAGACCGGACTGGTCGCGCCCGGCGGAGAGCCCTGACCTCGGATCGGTCGGTGCGGGTGGCGGGCAGCGTCGCAAGCCCGAGATGTCCGTCCTCGCGCTACTGCTTGGGCTTTCGCGGCAGAGCGGGTGAAGGGAATCGAACCCTCGTTCCGAGCTTGGGAAGCTCGTGTTCTACCATTGAACTACACCCGCGAAGGCGCGCAGGGTACGACCCGTGCCGGAGCTCGCGCAACGCGGTCGCGGCACGCCTCGAGGATCCCCACATGTCCGTCTCCGAGCGCGATCGAGAGGCGTTCCGCCGTCAGGCGGCAGCGCTTCGCTGAGGTGGAGACCGACGAGGAAGCGACCGGCGACCGTCTCGAGGCCGAGATCGCGGAGGCCAACCGGTGGCGCCGTGCCCACGGCATCCCACCGCTCGGCGATGACACCGACCGCGCGGACCCGCGCCTCACGACCGACGTCGACTTCCTGATCCCCCCGGCCCCCGACCTCGCCGAGTCGCTGCGGCTGAGGGGCTACGAGGTGCGTGAGCACGCGGAGCCCGGCGAACCGCCGCACCTGCTCTACGTGCGCGGCAAGGGACATCGCATCGATCTGCTGACCATCGAGACCGAGTACCAGCAGGTTGCCTACGACCGGGGTACATCGTGCAGTGGGCCCACCAGTGGGAAGTGCTCGACCGATGGGAGCTCGCGCTGCGCCGCAGAGGAGAACGCTGAGCCTGAGCCGGCGTCTATCGTGCTGCTCTCGCGACCGCGGTGGTGCTAGGTGATCCTCTCGGACGTGTCGATCAAGAGGGCCCTCGCCGAGGGGACGATCGGCATCGATCCGCTGGGTCCGAACGCGGTCCAGCCGTCCTCGGTCGACATCCGGGTGTCGGACGCCTTCCGGGTCTTCGCCAACCACCGCTACCCCTTCATCGACACGAGGGCCGAACAGCCGGGGCTGACCGAGGAGGTGACGGCCACCGAAGCGGAGCCGTTCATGCTCCACCCGGGCGAGTTCGCGCTCGCGTCGACGCTGGAGCGGCTGACGCTGCCCGATGACGTCGTCGCGGAGCTCACCGGCAAGTCCTCGCTGGGCCGGCTCGGGCTCGTCGTGCACGCGACGGCCGGCTTGATCGATCCGGGTTGGCAGGGACACATCACCCTCGAGCTGTCCAACGTCGCCACCCTCCCCATCGCCATCTACCCGGGCATGCCCATCGGGCAGTTCGTCTTCCTGCGCCTGGATCAGCCCGCCGAGAACCCCTACGGCTCCAGCGTGCTCGGCTCGAAGTACCAGGGGCAGGAGGGACCGACGCCGTCGCGGTACTTCGAGAACTTCTCGGACTGAACGCGCGCTACCCGCACGGTATCGCAACGTTGTGTAGTCAGACAGATGCTTTCAGCGATCCTCATTACAGCGCGTCACCGTGGGTCTGGTCGGGTGGGAGCGCGATCGACTGCTTACCGATGCTACGACAGCGGAGAGTCACACTACTTGACGGGTAGTGAGCGGTCTGCCACCTTCTGACTAGTCAACACGTACGGCCCCCCACCCGGGGAGCCGCACGGGGCGCGATGAAGCCCGGCCCGCAAGTTGGTCGCCTCGGCCGGGTGGAGCGAGAGGCGAACCCACCCCCGTGGTGGGACGCAGTGATCCTCGAGGTGGTCAGTTCGGTCGCCTGGAGGTGGGACACCCACCTCCGCCCCTCGAGGGGAGCGAGTGGCGAGACCGGCCCTTCCGACGCACACGACGCGTCGGCCGAGGCCGGCCGGCGCCACGACCGGAAGCGATCGACCGATGAACCCCTCCAGCTCCACCTCCTCGAACCGACTCATCCGGCGAGCCATCGTCGCCTCGGCCGGCGCCGCGCTGCTGTTGTCCGCCGCCGCCCCGGCGCTGGCCAGTCCCGCTGTGACCATCGACGTCGACTGGAGCTGCACCAGCGTCCACGTCAGCGCCGACAAGGATCTGTCCAACGTCGTCCTCGCGCTCGAGGACGGTGACGAGGTCAAGTTCGACGGCCTCGGCCAGGGCACCGAGGGCACGTTCTCGGGGACCGGCGACGATGCCGACGCGATCATCACCACGATCTGGGTGAAGGCAGGGAACAACCACAGCGGCGACGGCCCGGGCTACGGCGAGCGCTTCGACAACCCGCTCGACTGCACCGCGACGCAGGCCGAGGTGGACGACGACACGTCCGACCGGAGCAACGACGAGCCCCAGGACGAGCCGACGCCCGACGAGGAGACCGACGAGCCCGGCGATGAGTCCCGCGACGACCGCGACGACGAGGACGAGAGCGAGGACGACAGCGACCGCGAGGGCGAGGACGACCGCGCCGACACGGGCGACGAGGGCGAAGTCGACCTGCCCATCCCCGCCGCCCCGGATGCCCCGGCCGATGCACCGACGCCCACGGTCCCCGATGCAGACGTGAGTGCGGACGCGGCCGATGAGCAGACCGCCCCCACGCCAGCAGCGGACGACACGGACGTGCTCGGGATCGCCTTCGACCGCCCCGCCCCGCGGGTCGTCGCCGCGAGCACCGATGTCCGCCCCGTGTCCTCCGACGCTCTCCCCCGCACGGGCCTGCCGCTCGCCGTGCTCGCACTGGGCGGCCTCTCGTCGCTGCTGGTGGGCGGTGCCGCGCTGCGGCACGGCCGTCGCCGCGACCCGGACACAACGGATGTTCCCGACATGCAAGAGACGGTGCAGGGACCGACCCCGCCGACGTCGAAGCTCTCTCCGGTCAGCCAGAGTGTCACCGAGCGCCACAGTGCCGTGGCGGGGGCGCACACGGCGCCGCGGACGGGGGTCCCCTCGATCCTGATCGCTGCGACGGTTGCCGCCGCGCTGGTCGCAGGTACCCACGTGGTGCGTGCCGCCCGCCGATGATCCAGGGTCCGACGAAGCGCAGGAGCGGGCATGACCACGAACGACGAGTACCAGCAGGCGCTGGGGGATCGGCTGCGTGCGATCCGCCAGCAGCAGGGCTTGACGCTGCAGCAGGTCGAGGAGCGCAGCGGGGGCCAGTGGAAGGCGGTCGTCGTCGGCTCCTATGAGCGCGGCGACCGGGCGGTCTCGGTCAGCAAACTGGCACAGCTCGCCGAGTTCTACGGTGTCCCCGTCGGCGAGCTGCTGCCCGAGCGCAGCGAGCGCGGCGCGGCGGACTCCGGATCGATCGACCGCGTCGTGCTCGACCTGACGCGCCTGTCGGGGGCCAAGCTGCCGCAGTCGGTCTACGAGCCGCTCATCCGCTACGCCACGACGATCCAGGTGCAGCGCGGCGACTACAACGGGCGCATGCTCAGCCTGCGACGGGATGACGTGCAGGCGCTGGCGATCGTGATCGGCCGTGAGCCCGAGGCCCTCCTCGACGAGCTCAGCGACCAGGGTCTGGTTCGTCTCGGCTGACGAGCCACACGACGGAGCACGGCGGCCCCGGGAGCTCTCCCCGGGGCCGTCGCCTCGTCGGGGCTCGCTCCGCCGGGAAGCTCGAACCGGTGAACCGGGCCGACGGGTTCAGCGGTTCAAGCTTCCGTGGGTGGCTCCGGCTCGTCTGCCGGCGCGTCCGCGGCGCCGACCCCGACCGCAACCGGCTGGGTGACCACCGGCAGCAGCCCGCGCTGGAGCACCTCGGCGACGTCGAGCACCTCGACCTGGCCGTCGGCGATCGCGCCTTCCTGGACCCGCTGGGCGATGCCGTCCGACAGCATGGTGGTGCAGAACGGGCACGCGGTCGTGATGAGGTCGGGGTTGGTGCCGAGCGCCTCGTCGATGCGGTCGAGGTTGACGCGCTTGCCGATGCGCTCCTCGACCCACATGCGCGCCCCGCCGGCCCCGCAGCAGAAGCCGTTGCTGCGGCAGCGGTCCATCTCGGTCGGCTCGAGGCCCGGGACCGCGTCGACCACCTTGCGGGGCGCCGAGTAGACCTCGTTGTGGCGGCCGAGGTAGCACGGGTCGTGGTAGGTGACGCGCTTGTCGATGCGGTTGGTCGCGACGAGCTTGCCGGCGTCGACGAGGTGGCTCAGCAGCTCGCTGTGGTGGATGACGTCCCAGTCGCCGCCGAGGTCGGGGTACTCGTTGCGCAGCGTGTTGAAGCAGTGCGGGCACCAGGTCACGATCGTCGGCGGGTCGAGCGAGTTGATGGCCTCGACGTTCATCTGCGCCTGCATCTGGAACAGGTACTCCATCCCCAGGCGCCGGGCGGGGTCGCCGTTGCAGGTCTCGTTCTTGCCCAGGATCGCGAAGCGCACGCCGGCCTCGTGCAGCAGCTCCGCGACCGACCGCGTGATCTTCCGTGACCGGTCGTCGACCGCTCCGGCGCAGCCGACCCAGAACAGGTACTCGATGTCGCTGGGCAGTGGCTGGCCGGGCTCGGCCCGGGGGATGTCGAAGTCGAGGCCCTCGGTCCAGTCCTCGCGCTTGGACTGTCCCACGCCCCAGGGGTCGCCGGAGTTCTCGATGTTGCGCAGCATCGTCCCCGCCTCCTGCGGGAACGACGACTCCATCATCGCCTTGTAGCGGCGCATGCCGACGATCATGTCGACGTGCTCGATGTCGACGGGACACTCCTCGACGCACGCCCCGCATGTCGTGCACGACCACAGGACGTCGAAGTCGATGACCGCGCCGTCCTCGCCAGGGGTATCACCGACGAGCTTGAGCGCCAGCACGTCGGCGGCCTCCTCCTCGGTCTGCTTGCCCAGCATGTAGG
Organism: Actinomycetota bacterium; assembly: GCA_019347575.1. NCBI lineage: Bacteria > Bacillati > Actinomycetota > Actinomycetota bacterium. Next base: position 93,760 of record JAHWKY010000011.1, read on the forward strand.
GGCCCTTGGCGTAGAGGTGGTCGCGCAGGTCCATCACCAGCATCTTGGGGTTGAGGGGCTTGCCCGTGTTCCACGCCGGGCACTGGCTCTGGCAGCGGCCGCACTCGGTGCACGTGTACATGTCCAGGTAGGACTTCCAGCCGAAGTCCTCGATCTTGCCCACGCCGAGGACCGTCTCCTCGTCCATCGTCTCGAGGTCGATCTGGATCGTGGGCAGCTTCCCGAGCGCCTTGGGCTGGCGCGACAGCACCTCCTGGAACGCGATGGTGAGCACGTGCAGGTGCTTGCTGTGCAGGGTGAAGACGAGGAACCCGCCGACGATCGCGATGTGCGTGAGCAGCGCCCCGGTCGCGATCGATTCGAGCGCCAGCTCGGTCAGGCCGCTGTCGAACGCCTTGCCGAACTGGCGCGACAGGAACGCGGCCTCGGTCGGGGCGGCACCGAGGGCGAAGCGGACGCCGTGGGCGACCAGCAGCGAGTACACGACCAGGAACTCGCCAGCCAGGACCCACCAGCCCTGGTTGAGGTTGGAGCCGGCGAAGCGCGACGAGCGGCCGTGCTTGCGCGGGTCCTGCGCGAGGCGCATGGCCGCGAAGATCGTCACCGCGACGATGGCGAGCGCGAAGAAGATGTCCTGGGTGAACCCGAGCACGTCGTAGAGGTCGACCTCGGTCCCGGGGATGGCTATGTCGGCGAGCCATGGGATGTGGAACTCGGGATCGACCAGCTCGCCGGCGGCCTCGATCAGCGTGGTCTGCACGACCAGGAAGCTCCAGAACACCCACGCGTGCGCGACCCCCGGCAGCGACCAGCGCAGCAGCTTCTCCTGGCCGAGCACCTTCGAGAACAGGTAGCGGATGTTGCCGCGGATGGCCTGGCCGGTCGTGCGCTCCGGCTCGGGCTGGCCCTTCTTGAGCAGCTGGGCGAGGAAGAGGATGCGACGCACCGCCCAGCCACCGAAGAACGCGATGAGGGCGGCGCCGCCGATGATGCGCACCAGGTTCAGGACGTCGTGGGCATCCACGCGGGGGACCTCCGGAGGTCGACGGCGCGACGCGTGGCGTCACGTCGGGGCGGAGTCTAGGGGTGCGGTTGCGCGCCGAACGAACGCATCTGCGCCGTCGTCAGAGGTAGCGCTTGCGTCGGAACACGTCGGTCTTGAGCGAGCTCACCCGGTCGAGGATGAGGTAGCCGTCGAGGTGGTCGAGCTCGTGCTGCAGCGCCCGGGCCTCGAAGCCCTCGGCCTCGATCACACGCGGCGTCCCGTCGGGGGTGAGCCCGCGCACCACGACCTCGGTGGCGCGTCGGATGTCGCAGGTGTAGTCGGGCACCGATGCGCACCCCTCGCGCCGGACCTCGCCCCCTTCGGCGACGAGCAGCTCGGGGTCGAAGAGCACGATCAGCCCGTGGTTGGGGTGGGGCCGCTTCATGCGGGAGATGTCGAGCGCGAAGGCCCGCCGATCGCTGCCGACCTGCGGGGCGGCCAGCCCGACGCAGCCCGGGGCGTCGAGCATCGTGTCGACGAGATCGGCCGCGAGCTCCCGCGCGGCCTCGTCGACCGTCCCCACCGGGACGGTGCCGTCCTTGAGCACGCGAGCGGGGTAGCGCACGATGGCACGGACCGGCAACTAGTACGTCTCCGTGTCGAGCGTCCGCAGCGAGTGGTCGACGCCGAGCTCCGTGCAGGTCGCGGCGACGGCGTCGCGCACCCCCTCCACGCCGTCCTCGCCGATGGAGCACTCGACCACCAGCGCGTAGACCGGCGCATCGCCCGGCGACAGCAGACGCGACTCGACGTCGGTGATGTTGACGTCCTGCTCCGCCAGGCAGCGGGTCACCCCCGCCAGGATCCCGGGCTTGTCGGCGCCGTACACCGACAGCACGTGGGTCGGTGCCGCGCTCGCGTGCCCTTCGCCGGTCGGGTTGACGGTGATGGTGAGGTCGAGGTCGACCGTCGCCTGGGTCAGCGCTCGGGCCAGCGCGGCGGGCTCGTCCTCGGTCGCGACCAGTAGCATCACCGCGAAGTGGCCCCCCAGCACGGTCATGGCCGAGTCCTCGACGTTGCCACCCCGCCGGTGCAGCACCTCGGCGATGGCGGCGACGATGCCGGGACGGTCGCCTCCGATGGCGGTCACGGCGAGTTCGTGCACGGGGGGTGCCTTCCTCCGGTGCCGGGCCGGGGTAGCAGGAGTGGGAGAAGTTGTCCACATCGAGGCAGGAACTCGGGTTCCCGGTGTCGAAGTGGAGCACGTGGAAGACGACCCCTCCCCGGTTGGGCCGCCCTCGGGCGGCCGTCCGATGACGCAACGAGGTGATGTGATGACTACGGCGAACCGACGTGGAACCGCCGCCCTGATCCTGGCCCTGGTCCTGGGGCTGGCCTTGTACGCGCTTCCGGCGTACGCCGCTGTCCCACGCGGCACGGCGTCGATCACGACGGCGCGGACGCTTCTCGCCGGCGATACCGGCCAGGACTTCACCCTACAGGTCTGCAATCCCGACCCCGGCGCCGAGAGCCAGACCGTGCACTACGTCAGCGTCTTCCCTCCGCCGGACATGCTCACGAACCTGTCAGCCAGCGGGCCGTTCGGCTGGAACTCGCAGATCCTGGCCGGCGGTGCCCGGGTGCTGTTCTACGGCGGGACCTTGCTGCCAGGCCAGTGCGGCAACTTCACCCTGACGGCCGACATCACGCGGCCCGCCACCGACCAAACCCGTGAGTGGGGTGTGTCCGCCAGCAACGACGGCATCAGCTTCACCTTCTACGGGCCGGCCACAGAGGGCGCGACCACGACGGTGTTCAAGGTGCTGAAGGTCGTCTCCATCGCCGTGACCGCGCCCGTCCGTGCCGCCGACGGCACCGTGACGGCAGGGCAGACGGTCACCACGCAGCTCCAGGTCCTCAACCGCTCGTCCAACAACGCCCTCGAGGTGACCCCGACGATCAGGGACACGGGCCCGGACGCCACCACCTCCTCGTGCCCGGTCACGACCTTGAACAACGGCCCCGACGCCCAGACGATCACCTGCTCGACGACGTTCGCCACCGCAGCCGCGGGCGACACCGTCCAGCTCGTCGGCGACGCGACCGCCACTGGTGTGGACGCGTTCGACGCGCAGACGGGCAACATCAGGATCCAGGCACCGGTGCTGCTGCAGTACGTGACGGGTTCGCTCAACCCCCGCGTGATCGTGCCCAACGGGACGACCGACTGGCAGTTCCGGGCCACGTTCAAGAACCTCGGGGTCGCGGCCGCGGAGCAGTTGGTCACGAGCGGCAGCCACCTGCGCGTGGGCGGCGCCAGCCTCACCAACCTGCAGTCACCCGAGACCATCCCGCCCACGCCGAGCTCGGGCGGGGGGTCGGGCGGCACGCAGCTCACGTTCGTGCCGGTGAAGGTCTCCCTGGCGGACGGCACGTACCAGACCGTGTTCCGTGCCCTCGGTATCGACAGCAACGACCTCCCGATCAGCGTCGACCTGACGCTCGACGAGTTGGTCCTCGACAGTGACGTACCCGCCATCAACAACCTGGCGCTCAACCCGCCTGCGTCGCTGGTCAAGGGCGAGGATGCGGCGGCCGGCTCCGGGCGGCCGGTGACCTTCTCGGGCGCCGTCGTGACGAATAGCGGGCCGTGTGCCGACTGCACCATCACCCAGGCGTTCGTGAACGAGTACGCCCCCGACGGCACGCTGTTCGAGCAGCACGCCCTGCAGACCAGCGGCTCCGGCCGTCAGATCAGCGTCGACAACTCCGGCAACATCAGCGGCTCCGCGACGCTGACCTACACCGCCCCCAACGACCTGCTCAAGCTGCAGGTGAGGGTGGTGCGGCTGTCGGTGCTATCAGCCGAGGTGGAGTCGCCGGGGACGCTGCTGGACACCATCGCCCCGCGCTCGGACACCGCCACGACCGTCGGCTTCGCCGGGGACGGCGAGACCGACAACACCATCATCCTGCACCTCAGCGAACGCGTCGCGTTCCCGCAGGGGATGTCGCCGGCGGACTGGAACGTGCAGGACAACCTCGTCGCGGACGCCGTCCTGCAGGACAGCAAGGACATCAACACCAACGATGACGGCACCATCATCGGTGACATCGTCGAGTTGACGCTGCAGAAGGGCCTGGAGGAGGACGAGCGGCCCGCTCTGCAGTACCAGCCGCCGACGGTGCGACCGCGCGCGTTCGACCGTGTCGACCTGAAGCTCCAGAGCAACCAGATCGTGGCCGCCGACGGCATCATCCCGCGGGTGCCGGTGATCGCCACGGTGGCCGGGAAGGCGCTGCAGAACGACACCGAGGACGGCAGCCAGAAGGCGTTCTTCACCAACGACGCGACACCGGAGATCCGCATCACGAGCGTGGCCGTCGGCCACGAGGTGACGCTGTACGAAGGCAACGTCGGTGGCGACGTCCTCGCCAGCGGCGAGGTCCAGCAACCTCCGCCCGGCCAATCACCGAGCATCACGTTCACGCCCACGTTCACCGAGACGGACCAGCGGCTCACGATCGTGGCGCAAGCCGTCGACCCGGGCCTGAACCCGGGAGGTGCGATCAACGAGATCCTCGATCTCGACTTCACCGCTCCGACGATCGTGGGCGCCGCGAAGGGCGACGGGACTGACATCACGGTGTCGCTGAACGAGCCGGTGACCGTGGGCAGGAACAGCGCGCTCGACTGGACCGTCACCGCCAACGGCGGTCAGGACGCGCTCAACGTCGGCTCCGTCACCGGCAGCTGGGCCAGCCGGGTCCTGACGATCGACGACTTCCGCTACGACCCGGCCACGACCACCCTCTCGAAGGTCTTCTACGAGTTCTTCGAGGCCGGCGGACCCAGCGGTGGACGGTACTTCGACCGGGCCGGCAACGCCTTCCCCAACACCGTGTTCAACGCCTGATCCGGACCGCACGACGCGGACGGTGCCGGGGCGCGCGCCCCGGCACCGCCGCTTCTCGGCGCTGGTCCTGGGTAGCCTCGCCGGCGTGATCCAGATCCGCGTCGGTGGGCTGCTGCTGGCTTCGCTGCTGCTGGCATCGTGCGTGGGCAGCGACCTCGCACCACCGGCGCCGATGTCGCCCTCTCCGACGGGCGCGTCCGCGGCCGCCAGCCTTCTCACCGTCCCGCCGCTGCACCCCAGCGTCGACGGGTACCCCGAGACAATCGTGCTCCTGCGTAGCCCCGACGGCGACGAGGAGGTCACGTTGCCGGTCAAGGTGGCCGCGACCGCCGAGACCCGGCGCCACGGGCTCATGGAGGTGCGTGAGCTACCGGCGGGGACGGGCATGCTGTTCGCGTTCCCCGGGGAGCGCGCGGGGGGCTTCTGGATGTTCAACACGCACGTCGCGCTGGACATCGCCTTCGTCGATGCCGCTGGCCGGATCGGCACGATCCTGGCGATGCAGCCCTGTCCGCAACCGTCCGCCGGGCGCAGCTGCCCCACCTACGCCCCCGACCACGGCTACACCGCCGCGCTCGAGGTGGCGCAGGGTTGGTTCGCCTCCGTCGGCGTCACCGCCGGGTGGCTCATGGAGGCGGACATGAGCGCCGTGTCGGTCGGGTAGGTTGCGCCGGTGCACCGACACGTCGTCGCGGTTCTGGCCACCTCCGTCGCGTTGTTCTCCGCAGCGTGCTCGTCCGAGGGGCCCGCGCCGGCGCCATCGGCGCAGCCCCTGGGAGACCGTCCCACCGTGGCTGCCGCGACGTCGCTGCCGCCACTCTCGCCCGAGCTCGACGCCCTGCCACGGTCGGAGGTGACCGTGGTGTCGCTGGAGGGGCCCGAGGCGAGGGTTCCGGTCCGCGTCGCAGCTGGCAGGTCGGCAGCGACCCTGGGTCTTCCGGGGGTGTCGCAGCTGCCCGACGGCGTTGGTGTCCTCGTCCGCTTCGAGGACCGAGCCGCGCCGTACGCGCCGGAGACCCTCGGGGCGCCGGTGGACGCCGTGTTCGTGGGTGGGAGCCTCGTCGTCCTCGACGTGCTCGCGGCGGAGCCGTGCGACGGCGACTGCCCGGCACTCGACCCAGGCACGCCGTACGTGGCGGTGCTCCTGCTCTCGCGGGGGTGGCTCGCCGACAACGGGTTCGTCGAGCCGCTGCGCGTGGTGCTGCCCGACGCGACCTGAGCCACCCCGACCGCCAGGTACGCCGTACGGCCGGCCGCGTGCGCTGAGCGCTCGCCAGGGCGCCTTGACGTCACCCGACCGGACTAGTCCCCGTTGATGAGGATGAGACGGTCGGTCCCGACCACGCCACCGAAGCAGGAACGGACGGACCGTCCGTCGAAGTACTCACGGTGTAACGCCGGACACGCTCCGGCGCACGTGGGGCCCCTCCGGCGCCAGCGACCCCCCACGATGAGGTGGACGACATATGACCGCACGACGCATCCGCAGCACCATCGGCCTCGTGGCGCTCCTCGTGGCTGCCGCGATGGTGGCGACCACACTCCCGGCCCTCGCGGCGCCACCTTCCGGGACCGCCCAGATCACCACCGCGCGGACCGTGCTGGCGGGCGAGCTCGGGCACCGCTTCAACGTGCAGGCCTGCAACCCGACCGCGGGCACCGACTCGCAGCCGGTGTCGTACGTCAGCGTCTTCCCGCCACCGGACATGTTCGTAGCGGGCAGCCTCACGACCCAGCCGCCCACGGGCTGGAACGCCTCCATCCTGGCTGGCGGCGCGCGCGTGCTGTACTACGGCGGGACGCTGCTCCCAGGGACGTGCGCCACCTTCGGGCTCACCGCCACCGTCGCCCGTCCCGCGACCGACCAGACGCGCACCTGGGGTGTGTCGGCGTCGGCTGACGGCGTCACCTCCTCCAGCTACGGTCCGTCCTCCGAGGGCGCCTTGACCGTGACCTTCCCCGTGCTGAAGGTCACCCAGGTCGCCATCGCCGCGCCTGCACGCGCGACCGACAACACCGTCACGGCCGGCCAAACGGCGCGGGTCAGCCTGAAGGTCATCAACCGCGCGAGCACCGACGTGGTCGGCTCCGCCGCGATCACGGGAGCCAACACCTCGAGCGTCTGCCCCGATCCGCGGAGCCTGGCCCCCACGCCCGATGTCTCGGCTGGCGACACGCTCCACGAGATCGTGTGCGACACGACCTTCGCGAGCGGCGCCGGCGGAACGACCACGACCCTCACCGCCGACGTGACGGCCACCGGCGTGAACGCCATCGACGCGGTGACGCCTTCGATCGCCATCCAGCGTGCCGTGGACCTGCAGTTCGTCGCGAACACGCTCACGCCGCGTGCCGTCAACCCGGACGGAACGACGCCCTACGAGTTCAAGACGACGTTCAAGAACGTCGGTGCCGTCTCGGCGGAGAACCTCGTCGCTGCCGGCACCGAGATCGTCTTCACGAACGGCGCGACCGTCTTCAGGGCGCGACTGAAGTCGCCTGACGTGGTCCCGCCCACGCCCTCCTCGGGAAGCGGTAGCGGCGGCACCCAGCTCGTCTTCGAACCCATCACCATCGACGGTGGGGTCGTGCCGGACGGTGCCTACGACGTCGCCGTCGACTTCGGTGGCATCGACACCAACGATGTCGTCCTCGACGTGACCAAAGCACTTACCAACACGCTCCTGGTCGATCGCCTCGCGCCGATCGTCAACGACCTCCGTCTGCTCCTCCCCGCATCCCTGGTCAAGGGCGAGCTGGACGCGGCTGGCTCGGGTCGCTCACTCGGCTTCGACGGTCAGGTCCTCAAGGCTGGCCTGCCCTGCGGCGACTGCACCATCACCGCGGCGTCCGTCAAGCAGTACCGGGCGGGGCAGCCGAACGGGGAGATCACGCTCGACTCGAAGCAGATCAAGATCGATGACAGCGGCAAGATCACGGGATCCATCACGCCCACGTTGGCGGCCGGGACCGACCAGGTCGAGCTCAACGTGACCGTCAAGCACCTGGCGCCGCAGACCACGCTGGCGGTGTCGCCGCGAGCCCTCGCCGACACGGCCTCTCCCCGGTCCGACTCCGCGGCCACGCTCGGGATCGCAGGTGAGACCAACCGGACCATCGTGGTGTCGCTGTCCGAGCGCGTCGCCTGGCCAGGCGGACCGAACGCCGCCCAGTGGTCGGTGCAGGACAACGTGGTCTCGGACGTGAAGCTCGGCGACAGCAAGGGCATCGGGGCCAACGACGACGGCACGCCCGTCGGCGACACGATCACCTTGACCGTCCAGCGGCCACTGCGCGAGGACGAGACGCCTGGCGTGCAGCACCGTGCGCCTCCGGTGAGCGAACGTCCCTTCGACCGCGTCGACCTCAAGCTGGCCGAGAACCTGGTGACCGCGGTCGACGGCATCCTGCCAGCGGTTCCGCTCATCGACACGGTGAACGGGCGCGCATCCCAGCAGGATCACCCGACCGACACGACCAAGAAGGCGTTCTTCACCAACCAGGAGCAGGTCCGCGTCCGCATCACGCAGGTCGCGGTCGGTCACCGGGTCGAGCTGTACCGCGACCGCGTGGGCGGCGACCTGCTCGCCCGCGGAGACGTCCAGCAGCCGATGGTGCCAGGCTCCCAGCCGTCCATCACGCTCACGGTGACCCTCCCGCGAACTGACGACCGGTTCGCCGTGGTGGCGCGGGCGCTCGACACGACCCTCAACCCCAGCGGGGCCCGGACCGAGATCCTCGTCCTGGACTTCACGGCTCCCGATCTGGCGGCGGTGACGAAGGGCACGGGCAGCGACGTCGTGGTGACCTTGAGCGAGCCGATCCTCGAGGGCCGTGACTCGGCCCTGGACTGGACGGTCACCGGTGGTCCCGATGGTTCCGAGCAGAACGCGTTCAACGTCGGGCAGGTGACCGGCGCCTGGAACACCCGCACCCTGACGCTGGACGACTTCCGCTACACGCGGGACGGCACCGTCCTGAACAGCGTCTACTACGACTTCTTCGAGGCCGGCGGACCGGCTGGAGGTCGCTACGTGGACCGGGCGGGCAACGTGTTCGGCGACACGGTGCTCGCGGCGGCTTGATCTCCCGAGCCCGCAGCAGGGGTCGCCCGGCGAGGGCGACCCTTCCTGCGTACCCTCGGAGCCGTGAGGGGGGAGCCCACAGGAGTGCCACGATCATGTCCCACGTGCAGAGCCGAGCCGCCTGGACTCTCGTCCTGGCCGTGGCGCTGCTGCTCGCGTTCCTCCCGACGACGAGCGCAGCGCTCCCGGTGCTCGGCGCACCGCCCCAGCCCCACATCGAGCCTCCGCCGCGGCACACGGCCGTCCGTCCCGGTGCGGACCACGGCCGTATCGAGATCAGCGGGACCGCCGACCCCAACGCCACGATCGAGACGGCGTACATCGTCATCGTCGATGAGAACGGCGTCCTCGCTCGCCGCGACGCCACCGATCGCGTCCTCAACGTCGGTGGTGTCCTCAGCGGCAACTACACGCTCGGCCCGCTCGACGAGGACCAGCAGAGCGCCACTTCGCTGTACCTCGAGGTCACCACGCGCGCGGGCTCGGCGGCGCCCGAGACGGGCAGGTCCAACTCGATCCCTATCGACATCACCAAGCCGTTCATCACGACCTGGCGCTTGGTCTCCACCGACCGCATCGAGATCACGTTCAGCGAGCCCGTCGAGGGCCCCAACCAGCCCTCCGACTGGGCCATCGGACCCAGCGGCGAGCGCGTCTGCCCGTTCGAATCGTCTCGGCCAGCCGCGGTCACCGGTACGGACGCGCGCCGGACCCTGACGCTGGCCGTCCCGGTTGGTGAGGACGCGACCCCGCACGTCTGTTACAACTCCGACGTCGAGGCCTACCACGACGGGGCGTTCAACCTCGTCAGCGGGGATTCCGACTTCGCCGACGACGCCATCCCGCCACGCGCCCCGCGCTTCACCCACATCGATGGCAAGCCTCTCGACAGCAACGGACGCGTGCGGTCGAACGAGCCGACCCCGGACGTGACGCTCGACACGGTGACGCAGGGCCACACCGTCCACATCTACCTCAACGACGGCAGTCCCGGCTACGAGCCGGAGCATGACCCCGAGGTCGGCGAGGCGGTGGTGACGGGTTCCGGCGGACAGGTGCTCGTGGAGAACGTGGGCGGGAAACTGCCTGACCGCCGGCTTCCCGAGGGTCACAACCGGTTCTTCGCGCGTGCCGAGGACCCGTCCGGCAACCTGACCGAACTGGCGGACATCCGCACTGCCGTGTACGAGCTCGACTCGATCGCGCCGACGGCGCTGGCTGCGGCGGCCACCGCCGAGCGGGTCTTCGTCTCGTTCAGCGAACCGCTGTTCGGCCCCAACGACGTTTCGCGCTGGTGCGTGTCCACCGGTGCACCGATCACGGACGTGCGTGGAAGCGACGGCAGCGCTCTCCGCGAGGTCGTCGTCGCGGGACTGACCGAGGGCGACACCATCTCGTACGATCGCTGCGGTGGATCCCCCGATCCGTCCACGCGCTACACGGACGCCGTCGGCAACCGTCTGGTGCCGTTCACGATCCCTGTGACCGGTGGTCCCGTCGTGCTCATCGACGACGTCAGCGTGAGCGAGGGTGACCAGGGAGACTTCCCGGTCGCCGAGTTCCGCCTGTCGATCAGCGAGCCACCCGCCGACCATGCTTCGGTCACCTACGCGACGTTCCCGGGTTCGGCGGAAGCCGACGAGGACTACTACTCGCTGGCAGGGAGTGTCGAGTTCCCGCAGGGCGAGACCGAGGATCGCACCGTCAGCGTGCCGATCAAAGGTGATGTGCTCGACGAGTTCGACGAGACCTTCGGGGTCGTCATCGAGTCCAAGGATGAGCACGCGAACGTTCTCCCGGGCGCGGATCGCGGCACCGGCACCATCCTCGACGACGATCCCCTGGCAGCGGTGTCCGTGGGAGACGTGGACGTGGCCGAGGGCGGCTCCGCCCCGATCGAGGTGCGCCTGGACCGCCCGAGCGGCAAGGACGTGACCGTCGGCTGGCGTTCCCGCTCTGCATCTGCGACGGACGGCCTCGACTTCACGGCTGCAACTGGGGCCGTCACGATCCCGGCCGGCGCGACGAGTGCGGAGGTGTTGGTAGAGGCGCTCGAGGACACGATGCACGAGGACGACGAAGCCTTCCACCTCGTCCTCGGCAACCCGGTCAACGCCACCATCGGGGACGCCACCGGACGCGTGACGATCCTGGACGACGACGCGCCTCCGCTGCTGCGGCTCTCGGACGCCGATGCCGTCGAGCGCGACACCACGCTGACGCAAGCCCGCCCCGTAGCGACGCTCTCTGCCATCAGCGGACGCGATGTCGCCTTCGACTGGCTCGACGTGCAAGAGACGGCGACGCGAGGTACCGACTACCGAGCAGCGCCCAGACGGGTCGTCATCCCCGCTGGCTCGACCAGTGCCGCGGTGAGCATCGACGTGCTCCCCGACACCCTCGTCGAACAGGACGAGACGCTGCGCGTCGAGCTGTCCTCGGTGTCCGGTGCCGAGGTGGTCGATGGCGTCGCCACCGTGACGATCCTCGACAACGACGGGCCCACCGACAGCGACCGCAACGGGGGCCGCGACCGCACCGAGACCTCCGTCGAGGTCTCCCGCGACACCTTCCCAGGGACCACCGACAACGTCGTCATCGCACGCGCCGACGCGTACCCCGACGCGCTCGCCGGTGGCCCGCTCGCCGTGGAGCTGTTGGCGCCGATCCTGCTGACGCCGGGCGACGCGTTGCACCAGGCCGTCCGTCAGGAGATCCAGCGGCTCGATGCGCGCACCGCGTACCTGCTCGGCGGCGACGAGGCCGTCTCCCCCGCCATCGCGGCGGAGCTGCAGCGCATGGGCCTCGACGTGGTCCGCATCGGCGGCGAGAACCGCTTCGAGACCGCCGCCCTCATCGCGGCCGAGCTGGGCGGCGCCGACGCGTTCGTGACCGAGGGCATCAACGTCGATCCCAACCGTGGCTGGCCCGACGCGGTGGCGGTTAGCGCCCTCGCGGCGCACCTGCGCGTCCCGATCCTCCTCACCCGTGCCGGTGACCTCCCCGTCGAGACCGCGACCGCCATCGATGCGCTCGGTGTCGGCGAGGTCACGGTCGTGGGTGGACCCGTGGCGGTGTCCGAGGCGGTGGAGGCGCAGCTGCGACAGCTGGGCACCAGCACCGAGCGACTCGCCGGCGACACCCGCTACGGCACGTCGCGGGCGGTCGCGGACCGCTCGGTCGAGGTCGGCATGGAGCCCCGTGCCGTGTGGTTCGCGACCGGCCGCAACTGGCCCGACTCGCTCGCCGCGGGGCCGGCCGTGGTCCAGCAGAGGCACGGCGTGCTGGTCCTCATCGACGGGCTGAACGGGTTCGGGACCGCTCCCGAGATCGGCGAGTTCCTCGACGTGCACGCCGAGAACATCCTGCGCATCGTGCTCGTGGGCGGCGAGGCGGCAATCAGCGACGAGGTCGCCGAATCGATCCTGCTGCGCATCGACCGCTGATCGCGCCGCTCGGCTGCACGGAAGGTCGAGATAGGTTGGTGGCAGCGAGTGCGAGCCACTCGAGCCACTGGAGGTAGAGGTGGACAGCTGGCAGGTCGTCATCCTGGTCTTCTTCGTGCTGCTCCCGCTCGTGCTGATGATCGACTTCTGGGGTGACGAGCGCCTGAGCTTCCGCGGTCGGCCGATCGCGCGGCCCTGGATCCGCCAGATCGAGCACGCCGACCCCTCCGACGAGCACCATTAGATCGGAAGGTCGAGCCGGTACCTCGGCTCAACCCTCCAACCTCGGGTGCAACAGCCGCGCCACTCGGCGCGTCACTGGGGTGCGACCCGACGGAGGGGAAGCCCCAACGTGATGTCCTCGCTCTCGACGACCGCCGGCTCGGCCCGGGCTGCGGACGCCTGGCCTCCCGGTTTCGTGGCGCTGTACCACGACCGTTACGGCGACATGGTCCGGCTCGCCCGTCTCATCGTGAGCCGCAACGACGTCGCTGAGGAGCTCGTACAGGACTGCTACCTGAAGATCGCCGGGCGTTGGGACGACATCGAGGTGCACGGGGCGTACCTGCGACGTGCCGTCGCCAACGCGGGGCGGTCCTACCTCCGGCGTCACGGGCGGCTCCGCCCACTGACCGCGGCGGCCGAGCCCGTGACCGGACCGCCCGAGTACCACGATGTCTGGCGCGAGCTGGATCGGCTCAGCCCACGGCGTCGCGTCGCCGTGGTGCTGCGCTACTACGAGGACCTCGACGACGCCGAGATCGGCCGGATCCTCGGCTGCAAGCCCGCCACGGTCCGCTCGCTCGTCCACCGTGCCCTGAAGCAACTCGAGGAGGTGCTGGCATGACCCGCGTCGAGGATCGACTCCGTGCCACGCTCGAGGAACACGCCGCAGCGACCAGGATGTCCGAGGACGCGCTCGAGGTGATGGAGCGCCGTCACGCCCGCCGTCGCCTCGCGCGGTGGCCGCTCGCGCTCGGCCTCGCCGCCGTCAGCGTCGCCGCGGTCGCCGGGGCCGCCATCCTCACCGCCCCGACCGAGCAGGCCGGCCCGGACCCTGCTGCCAACCCGCCGCGTGACCCACGGCCCGTCGACGCCCCGGTCGCCGCGGAACCCACCGCCCTCCCCGCGGTCCAGCCGAACTGGGACGAGCTGACGCTGCACGAGGCGGTGGACCACCTCATCGCCCTGAACGAGGCCCGCCCCGCCCCCGCCCCGCTGGTCCCGGGCCAGGAGCGGGTCGTCCTCACCGTCGGCGCAGCGCTGCACACCACCGTGGGGCCCGCTGGTACCCATACCGTCCGCTACCTGGCACAGGAGCAGATCCGGGTCGCGGCCGACGGCAGCATGCGCTACGCCGAGCGCGTCCTCGCCGAGGACGTCCCGGTCACGGCCACGCTCGACGAACTCCGGGCGATCGTCGCGGATGCCGACGACACCCCGCCCTTCCCCGAGCCCACCCCTCTGGAGCCGATCGACGACCCCGCCCTGGACGAGGCGGAGGCGCTATCGCACGGCAGCGCAGCGCCAGCACCAGGACGCACCGAGCGCCCCGACCAGTCCTACGCGTTCATGCGGATGCTCGACGCGTTCCGCTACACGCTGGTCCCGTCGCCGGAGCACACCATCCGGGCGTTGCGGATCATCCGCGGGCTGGACGACGCGATCGTGGACTACCGCGGGACGTTCGAGGACCTGATCGGCCGCGAGGTGGTGGCCTTCGCCGGCTTCGACCACGCCAACGACGCCTGGATGGTGGCGCTCTTCGACCCCGAGACGGGTGCGTTCGTCGGCGAGTTCGATGAGTTCACCCAGCCGCTCGAGGGCATGGAGGGAGTCGAACCGCCGGTCGTCGGGAGCATCGGGGCGCTCGTCAGCGAGACCATCGAACCCCCCGCCTCCTCCGAGGAGCACGACTGAGCCCACCGAGGGTGTGTGGTTTGACGCGGTACCCCGCACCAAACACACATCGTCGGGTCAGGTGGGGATGTGGCCGACGGCGAGGAGGTAGGCCTGGGTCGCGGCGTAGCTGCCATCGTCCGCCTCGTTGGCCGCGGCGAGCTCCTCGACCATGTCGTCGAAGGCGTCGTTCCACGCCCCGCTCGGCTCGAGCACCTCGCGGGCCGCGATGAGGGGACCGGAGTTCTCGAGCAGGAACGCGGCGTAGACGTCCAGTGACGGGAAGTTGAACCGGATGCGTCCGGGGTGGAAGCCCCAGCTCATGGCGGCGTCGGCGAAGCGCTCCTCGACGTAGGCCTCCTCGCCCCACCGTTCGGCCCGGGTCCAGCCTCCAGGTGGTTCGGGTAGGCGTGCGCGCACGACGTCGAAGGCCCTGCCGACGGGGGCGTCTGGGCGCCAGGCGGTGAAGGCGATGGCTCCCCCCGGTCGGCACACGCGCACCACCTCGTGCGCGACCGCGTCGTGGTCGGGGGCGAAGATCATGGCGAAGCTCGACACGACCCGGTCGAAGCGGTCGTCCTCGTAGGGCAGCTCGGCGGCGTCAGCCAGCTCCCAGGCCACGGTCACCCCGCCCTCCGCGGCGCGGCGGCGACCCTCGTCGAACCAGGCATCGGTGATGTCCACGGCGGTGACGTCGGCGCCCCGCCGCGCGCAGGCCACCGCGACGTTGCCCGAGCCCGTCCCCACGTCGAGCACGGCCATCTCGGGACCCACACGAGCGAGGTCGGCGAGGTGGTGGGCGGCGTCGGCGAGGCGCTTGCCGATCTCGACGTAGTTGCCCAGCGACCAGGTACGCCGCGCTGCTTCGCGTCGGTCCACCGCTCCGCCTCCCGAGGTCGCGCCTGCCGCCCCCAGCCTAGGCCTCATCCACTGGCAGTGCCGGGGGTGCTGCGGAAGGACCACATCGAGACATTCTGAGCGTATTAAGCTCAGATCTACTGAGCATAAGAGGCGCAGTGGACTTGCGCGGCGCGCTGGGACGCGTATCCTGCGTGGCGACCAAGGAACCGGTACACCGACCCCCCAGACCGAACCGCGAGGAGCAGCAACCATGGCCAAGGCCGTCGGCATCGACCTCGGTACGACCAACTCGGTCGTCTCGACCCTCGAAGGTGGCGAGTCCACCGTCATCCCCAACGCGGAGGGCAGCCGCACGACCCCGTCGGTGGTGGCGTTCGGCAAGGGCGGTGAGGTCCTGGTCGGCGAGGTCGCCAAGCGCCAGGCTGTCACCAACGCCGAGCGGACCATCCGGTCGGTGAAGCGCCACATGGGCACCGACTGGAAGACCGACATCGAGGGCAAGCACTACACCGCGCAGGAGATCTCCGCGCGCATCTTGATGAAGCTCAAGCGCGACGCCGAGAGCTACCTCGGTGACGAGGTCGTCCAGGCGGTCATCACCGTCCCGGCGTACTTCGATGACGCCCAGCGTCAGGCCACCAAGGAGGCGGGCGAGATCGCCGGCCTCGAGGTGCTGCGTCTGGTCGCCGAGCCGACCGCGGCGGCGCTGGCGTACGGGCTCGACAAGGAGGATGACCAGACCATCCTCGTGTTCGACCTCGGCGGCGGGACCTTCGACGTCTCGGTGCTCGAGATCAGCGAGGGCGTGTTCGAGGTCAAGTCCACCTCCGGGGACAGCCACCTCGGCGGTGACGACTGGGACCAGGCGGTCATCGACTGGCTCGTCAAGACCTTCAAGGACAACCACGGGCCCGACCTGTCGAAGGACAACATGGCCCTGCAGCGACTCAAGGAAGCGGCGGAGAAGGCCAAGATCGAGCTGAGCCAGGCACAGGAGACCTCGATCAACCTGCCCTTCATCACCGCGACCGACCAGGGTCCACTGCACCTCGAGCAGACCCTGTCGCGCGCCAAGTTCATCGAGCTGACCGCGCACCTGCTCGACAAGCTCCGCGGCCCGTTCAACCAGGCCATCAAGGACGCCGGCGGTAACGTCGGCCAGATCGACCACGTCATCCTCGTCGGCGGCTCCACCCGGATGCCCGCCGTCAAGGACCTCGTCAAGGAGCTGACCGGCGGCAAGGAGCCCCACCAGGGCGTCAACCCCGACGAGGTGGTGGCGGTCGGGGCGGCGCTGCAGGCCGGGGTGCTCAAGGGCGAGGTCAAGGACGTCCTGCTGCTCGACGTGACGCCACTGTCCCTCGGCATCGAGACCAAGGGCGGCATCGCTCACAAGCTGATCGAGCGCAACACCACCATCCCCACCAAGCGGTCCGAGACCTTCACGACCGCCGACGACAACCAGCCGTCGGTCGAGATCCACGTCACCCAGGGCGAGCGCGAGATGGTCAGCGACAACAAGTCGCTCGGCAAGTTCATGCTGACCGACATCCCGCCCGCGCCTCGCGGCATCCCGCAGATCGAGGTCACGTTCGACATCGATGCCAACGGCATCGTGCACGTCAACGCCAAGGACCTCGGCACGGCCAAGGAGCAGTCGATGACCATCACCGGCGGCTCGGCACTGCCCAAGGAGAACATCGAGCAGATGATCAAGGACGCCGAGGCGCACGCGGAGGAGGACCGCAAGCGGCGCGAGGCCGCCGAGGTCAGGAACCAAGCCGACGCCCTGGCGTACCAGACCGGCAAGAGCCTCAAGGACCACGGTGACAAGCTCGAGGCGGCCCAGAAGGCCGAGGTCGAGCAGGCGCTCACCGAGCTCCGCGAGGCGCTGAAGGGCGACGACACCGACGCCATCAAGGCCAAGATGGAGTCGCTCGCGACCAAGTCCCAGGCGCTGGCCCAGGCGATCTACGCCGCGACCGGCGACCAGGGTGGAGCCGCCGCTGATGCTGCCGCCGGCGGCGAGACGGCTGGCTCCTCCGACGAGGTCATCGACGCCGAGGTCGTCGACGAAGGCGACGACCAGGAAGCGGCGTCGTGACGACCGTGAGAGTCACAACCCGAGCCGATACGCACCGAGGAGGTGTTCGCACGATGGCAACCGATATGTCACGTTGGACCGGCCGGGAGCTGGCGGGCCTCCAGGACGAGGTCGGCCGCATGTTCAGCCAGGTGTTCGGCTCGTCCGACGCGCCGGTGACGTCCGCCGGCGCGTGGAGCCCGGCCCTCGACGTCGAGGAGACCGACGCGGAGTTCATCCTCCACGTCGAGCTCCCGGGCATGTCGCCCGATGACGTCGAGATCTCGATCGAGGAGAGCGTGCTCACCATCACCGGTGAGCGGCGCTTCTACGACGACCGCAGCGAGGAGGGCTTCCGCCGGGTCGAGCGGCGCTACGGCCGCTTCCACCGCGCCGTGCGGCTGCCCGACCGTGTCAAGGCCGACGAGATCGACGCGAGCTACCGCGACGGCCTCGTCACGATCACGGTGCCCAAGGCCCCTGAGGCCCGACCGCGACGGATCAAGGTGACCCACGCCTGACAACCGCACAGGGGGCCGGCACCGCGCCGGCCCCCTTCTCGCCGGACCGGAGAGGACCATGGAGGAGCACACCCACCACGACGCCCCGGCGGACCCCGAGGTCCCCGCGGGCACCGAGGTCCCGGAGGCGGCCGACGAGACCACCCGCGAGGCGATCGACGACACCGCGGCTCGCGCGTCAGCGGCGGAGACCATCGCCGCTGACTCGACCGACAGCTCCGACGACAGCGGCGGCTCCGTGGACCAGGCGCAGAACGTGGCCGACCCGCTCGCCGCCATCACGGCCGAGCGCGACGAGTACCTGGCCGATCTGCAACGCGTCCAGGCCGAGTTCGACAACTTCCGCAAACGCGTCATGCGCGAGGGCACCGCACAGCGCACCGCAGGCGTCGCCGAGGTCGTGACCAAGCTGCTGGACGTGCTCGACGACTTCGACATGGCGGTGCTGTCGGTCGACAAGACCGACGACGTCGCGTCGCTGCACAAGGGACTCGAGCTGGTCTACAGCAAGCTCATCGCCACGATCCGCTCGCTCGGCGTCGTGCGCGTCGACGACACCGGCGTGCCCTTCGACCCCGAGCGTCACGAGGCGGTGGCTTCGGTCGAGGCCGCTGGCGAGCCCCACGACGAGCCGCTCGTGGTCGACGTGCTCCGCCCCGGCTACCTGCTCGGTGAGCGGGTGCTGCGCGCCGCCATGGTCAAGGTCGAGAAGTAGTGCTCAAGCAGCGGAAGCGGTAGCACGACTCGGTAGTGCTCAAGCAGCGGAAGCGGTAGCACGACTCAGTAAGGAGGACGCGTGGCATCCCAGGACTGGCTCGACAAGGACTTCTACGCCGTGCTCGGCGTGAGCCAGGACGCCTCGGCTGCCGAGATCAAGAAGGCCTACCGCAAGCTCGCCCAGCAGCTGCACCCCGACGCCAACAAGGACCCCGACGCCGAGGAGCGGTTCAAGGCGGTCAACGAGGCCTACGCCGTGCTCGGCGACGACGACAAGCGCAAGGAGTACGACGAGCTGCGTCGACTCGGAGCCATGCACGGAGGCTTCGGGGCGGGCTACGGCGGTGCAGCGGGTTTCGACGGTGACCTCGGCGATCTGCTCCGAGGGTTCTTCGGCACCGGCGGCGGTAGCGGCGGCGGCGGGTTCGGTCCGGGCATGGGCGCCCGCCGCCGCACCGCCCGCAAGGGCGCCGACCTCCGGGCGGACGTGCACCTCACGTTCGAGGAGGCCCTCAAGGGCGTCCGCACGACGCTGCGGGTGACCGGCGACGGCATCTGCGAGCGCTGCAACGGCACCGGGGCCAAGCCCGGCAGCCAGCCCCGTCGCTGTCCGGAGTGCGGGGGCTCGGGTGGCATCGCGGTCAACCAGGGCCCGTTCTCGATCGCGCAGCCCTGCCCCACCTGCAACGGCGGCGGCACCGTCGTCGACGAGCCCTGCGAGGTCTGCGGCGGGTCGGGTCGGGACGTCAAGCCCCGCGAGCTGTCGGTCCGCATCCCGGCCGGCGTCAAGGACGGCGCCGTGATCCGGCTGCAGGGCCGGGGCGCGCCCGGCGCGTTCGGGGCGCCCGCCGGGGACGTGCTGGTCCGCGTCCACGTCGCGTCGCATCCCGTGTTCGGCCGCAAGGGCGACGACGTCACCGTCGAGGTGCCGATCACCTACTCGGAGGCGGCCCTCGGCACCAAGCTGCGGGTTCCCGACCCCGAGGGCGGGGCCACCACCATCAAGATCCCAGCGGGGACCGCCACGGGACGCACGTTCCGCCTCCGTGGCAAGGGCGCCCCGACCCGCGCCGGAGGACGGGGAGACCTGCTCGCCACCGTCCGGGTCGAGGTCCCGTCCAAGCTGTCGAAGGCCCAGCGCGATCTGATCCAGCAGCTCGGCGAGCACGACGACACCTCCGCGCGCGACGAGCGGATGGGGGTGTGAGGTGAACCGTGGACGAGCGTGACGAACCGGTCTACGTGATCTCCGTCGCGGCGGAGCTCGCCGACATGCACCCGCAGACCCTGCGCGGGTACGAGCGCAAGGGCCTGATCGACCCGGCACGGACCGAGGGCAACACGCGCCGCTACAGCCGCCGCGACGTCGATCGGCTGCGGTTGATCCAGCACCTGACCCAGGAGGAGGGCCTCAACCTCGCCGGGGTGCGGATGGTGCTGCAGATGGCGGAGGAGCTCGAGTCGGGCCGGCGCCGCATCGCTGAACTCGAGCGCATGATCCAGGAGCTGTACCGCCGTCTCCAGGACGATGTCGAGGCGGCCCACCGTAGCCACCGCTACGAACTCGTCCCCGTCGCCGGAACCGACGTCCAACCCCACCGCGTCCCGCGTCGCCAGGGGCGCCGACCGACCTAAGACCGACCTGAGGAGGATCCACCGTGGACTTCGACCGGTTCACGCTGAAGAGCCAGGAGGCCATCCAGAGCGCCGCCGAGCTCGCCGGCGCGCGCCACCATACGGAGGCGGGCCCCGGCCACCTGCTCGAGGCCCTGCTCGGCCAGCCCGACGGCGTCGTCCTGCCGCTGGTGCAGCGGCTGGGTGTGACCCCCACCCAGCTCCGCAGCAAGCTCAGCGCCGTCCTCGAGGGGCTTCCAGCGGCCTACGGCGCCTCGCCCGAGGTGACGATCGGCTCCAACCTGATCGCGGTGCTGAAGCAGGCCCAGAAGGAGGCCGAGCAGCTCAACGACGATTACGGCTCCACCGAGCACCTGCTCATCGGGCTCGCCGAATCGGGTGGCCCGGTCGGCAAGCTCCTGCAGGACGCGGGGGTCTCGCGCTCGTCCGTGCTCGGCGTGCTCAAGGACGTTCGCGGCACCCAGCGGGTGACCAGCCAGTCCCCCGAGTCGACCTACGAGGCGCTCGAGAAGTACGCCCGGGACCTGACCGAACAGGCACGCGAGGGCAAGCTCGATCCCGTCATCGGACGCGACGACGAGATCCGCCGCATCATCCAGGTGCTCGTCCGCCGCACCAAGAACAACCCCGTCCTCATCGG
Organism: Actinomycetota bacterium; assembly: GCA_019347575.1. Taxonomy (NCBI): domain Bacteria; kingdom Bacillati; phylum Actinomycetota; species Actinomycetota bacterium. The sequence continues at coordinate 114,549 of JAHWKY010000011.1, forward strand.
CGAGCCCGGCGTCGGCAAGACCGCGATCGTCGAGGGGCTCGCGCGCCGCATCGTCGAGGGCGACGTGCCCAACCTGCTCAAGGACAAGCGCGTCGTGAACCTCGACCTCGGGGCGCTGATCGCGGGGTCGAAGTACCGCGGCGAGTTCGAGGAGCGCCTCAAGGCGGTCCTCAGCGAGATCGAGGCCAGCGAGGGCCAGATCATCACGTTCATCGACGAGCTGCACACGGTCGTGGGCGCGGGCAAGGCCGAGGGCGCGATGGACGCCGGCAACATGCTCAAGCCGATGCTCGCGCGGGGCGTGCTGCGCATGATCGGCGCGACCACGCTCGACGAGTACCGCCAGATCGAGAAGGACGCGGCCCTCGAGCGCCGCTTCCAGCCGGTCCACGTGGCCGAGCCGTCGGCGGCGGACACCATCGGGATCCTCCGTGGTCTCAAGGAGCGCTACGAGGTCCACCACGGTGTCCGCATCACCGACGACGCGATCATCGCCGCGGCGACGCTGTCGGACCGCTACATCACCGCGCGGTTCCTGCCCGACAAGGCGATCGATCTGCTCGACGAGGCGGCTGCGCGGCTGCGCATCGCGATCGACTCGATGCCGCCCGAGATCGACGAGGTCGACCGGCGCGTCCGCCAGCTCGAGATCGAGCGTGCGGCGCTGGCCAAGGAGGAGAGCGACGCGGGGCGGTCCCGCCTCGCCGACCTCGACCGCGAGCTGGCCGAGTTGCGGGAGCAACTCGATGCCATGAAGACCTCGTGGCAGCAGGAGAAGGACGCCATCACGACGCTGCAGAACGTCAAGGAGGAGCTCGAGCGCACGCGTGAGCAGGCCGCCATCGCCGAGCGTGACGGCGACCTCGAGAAGGCCGCCGAGCTGCGCTACAGCAAGGTCGTCGAGCTCGAGAAGCAGCTCGAGGTGGCGCAGACGCGCATCGAGGTGCAGCACGCCGAGGGCGGCTCGCTACTGCAGGAGGAGGTCACCGAGGAGGAGATCGCCGAGGTGGTCAGCAAGTGGACCGGTGTGCCGGTCAGCAAGCTGATGCAGTCCGAGGCGATGAAGCTGGTCGACCTCGAGGAGCAGCTCCACCGTCGCGTCGTCGGACAGCACGAGGCGGTCGAGGCGGTCGCCAACGCGGTGCGCCGCTCCCGCGCCGGCATCAGTGACGAGAACCGCCCGCAGGGCTCGTTCCTGTTCCTAGGTCCCACCGGGGTTGGCAAGACCGAACTCGCCCGCGCGCTGGCGGAGTTCCTGTTCGACGACGAGCGGGCGATGATCCGCATCGACATGGGCGAGTACCAGGAGAAGCACACGGTGGCTCGCCTCATCGGGGCACCACCCGGCTACGTCGGTTACGAGGAGGGCGGCCAGCTCACCGAGCCCGTCCGGCGACGGCCGTACACGGTCGTGCTCCTCGACGAGGTCGAGAAGGCGCACCCGGACGTGTTCAACGTCCTGCTGCAGGTGCTCGACGACGGCCGCCTCACCGACGGCCAGGGTCACACGGTCGATTTCCGCAACGCCGTGCTGATCATGACCAGCAACCTCGGCAGCCAGCACATCCTCGATCCGTCCCTGAGCGACGAGGCCCTGCGCGAGCGCGTCATGGCCGAGGTGCGCGGTCACTTCCGCCCCGAGTTCCTCAACCGCATCGACGAGGTCGAGATCTTCCACCGCCTCACTCGCGAGGACCTGACCCGCATCGTCGACATCCAGCTCGACCGGCTGCGCCGCCGCCTCGCCGGTCGCGACCTCACGCTCGAGGTGACCGACGCGGCCAAGGTGTGGCTCGGTGACCGCGGGTTCGATCCGGTCTACGGGGCGCGGCCGCTGAAGCGGGTGATCCGCCAGGTGCTCGAGGACGAGCTCGCACGGTTGCTCCTCGCGGGCAAGATCAGCGATGGTCAGCTCGCGCGGGTCGAGGTCGATCCCGACGGGGAAGGGCTGGTCCTGCTCGGCGAGAGCCGCGACGGGGACCGTACGGACGGAGCGGACTGACGGCGGGGCGCGGTGGCGTCGCGACCCTGCCGGGGCGCGACACGTCCCAGGAGGGCCCCGTGCCCAGCCCCCGCACGTACACCGCCGTCGCCGCGCTCGTCGCCGCAGGAGCGGTCGCCATCACGACCACGACCGTGCTCGACCGCGACGATGCCGCGATCGTCGTGCGGGTCGCGGTCGACGCTGACCCGGACAACCCGCTCATCGGGGAGGTGACGCTCGCGCTCGACGAGCCCGCGGCCGCTGCCCTGCTCGTCCACGCACCGGACGGGATCGGCTGGCGGGTCACGAGCGAGCGCCCCGCCGACGACGTGAGCTTCCCGCTCCTCGGCCTGCGTCCGGACACGACCTACCAGCTCATCGCCGTCATCGGGGAAGAAAGGACTGACCTCGGCGAGTTCGCGACCGGGTCGCTGCCCGAGCACCTGCCGCCGATGCAGGCCGCGGTCAGCGAGCCTGGCGGCATGGAGCCGGGGCTGACGCTGTTCAACCTGATGTACGAGCCGCCCGAGGGCGAGGACGGGATCGACGACCGTGGTTTCCTCGTCGCCGTCGACGAGGCCGGCGAGATCGTCTGGTACTTCCAGCAGGAGCAGGCGATCGAGGACGTCCGTCGCACCGAGGACGGGTCGCTGCTGTTCATCCACGACGAGACCGGTGTCCGCGACATCGCCCCGACCGGCGAGCTGATCGGCGAGTGGAGCGGCGCCACGGCCCTCGACGTGGCGACCGAGGACGAATCGGGGCGCCCCGTCACGACCGAGGACGTCATCCGGGTCGAGACCGACCAGATGCACCACGAGGTCGTCGAGCTCGACAGCGGCAACCTGCTCACGCTGTCCCGCGAGCTGCGCGAGATCGAGTTCCCCGAGCCGATCTGCGACGAGGCCGAGGTGCCCTTCGACGGCACCTACGACGTCGTCGGTGACACCGTCGTGGAGTTCGAGCCCGATACGGGCGCGATCGTGAGCGAGGTGTCGATGTTCGACCTCATCGACCCGCTCGAGATCCTCGACCGCGTCGTCGTGCCGGAGTGGTGCGGCCCCTACCTGGAGCGGCGCTACCCCGACCAGTGGCCGGTCCACGACTGGACCCACGCCAACGCGGTCGTGCTCGACGAGGAGCGCAACGCCCTCCTCGTGTCGAACCGTCACACCGACACGGTCGATGCCATCCGCTACGAGGACGACGAGGACGGCCCCGCCGGCGAGCTGCTGTGGCGCCTCGGCGAGGCCGGCGACTTCACCCTCCAGGAGGGCGGCGAGTGGTTCTACCACCAGCACGCCCCGCAGGTCCTGCCCGACGGCTCGATCCTGATCTACGACAACGGCAACCGTCGCGTCGGCACCGACCTCGAGGATCCCGAGCGGCTGCCGTACTCGCGCGCGGTGATCTACGAGCTCGACGAGGAGGCGATGACCGCGCGTCAGGTGTGGGAGCACAAGCTGCCGCCGACCGAGGACGGCGAGCCCATCTACGCCCCGTTCGTGGGCGACGCCGACGCGCAGCCGGGGGGCACGGTCCTGATCACGCACGGCGGTCTCGTCCACCCGCCGTCGCACGCCCCGCTCATCTCGTGGGCGCGGATCGTCGAGGTCGAGCGCGACTCGGGCGAGCTGGTGTTCGACCTCACCATCCGCGAGGTCCCCGACGGGCCCGGCTGGGCGGTCTACCGCGCCGAGCGCATCCCGACCCTGTACCCCGACGGCTACACCGTCGAGCCCCTCGACGCCCGCGCCTAGCACCCCCCTAGCCTCCGTGGAGACCTGTGCTCGTATGTGAGCACGATCCTCCACGGAGGCAAGGGCCCGCGTGGAGGCCAAAGGCCCGCGTGGAGGCACGGTGAGCGTGGAGGCGACGTGAGCGAACGCTACGACGCGGTCGTCGTGGGCTCGGGGCCCAACGGGCTCACCGCCGCGGTCGCGCTGGCGCGCGCGGACCGTCACGTCCTGGTGCTCGAGGGGGCCGACACCGTGGGGGGCGGCACACGCTCCGCGGAACTCACGCTGCCGGGCTTCACCCACGACGTCTGTTCCGCCGCCCACCCGATGGGGATCTCGTCGCCGTACCTGCGCACGCTGCCGCTGGAGGAGCACGGGCTGCGGTGGCTGCACGCCGAGGTCCCCCTCGCGCACCCGCTCGACCACGGAGTTGCCGCCGTGATGCGCCGGGAGCTCGACGTCACGGCCGAGGGGCTCGGTGGTGACGGGGCGCCCTGGCGGCGCACGCTCGAGCCGTTCGTGCGTCGCTTCGACGCGCTGCTCGAGGACATCACCCGACCGATGGTGCAGATCCCGCGGCATCCCTTCCTGCTGGCCCGCTTCGGGCTGCTGGGACTGCGCTCGGCGGCGGGGATCGCCCGGCGCTTCCGCACCGACGGGGCACGTGCGCTGATGGCCGGCATCGCGGCGCACGCGGTCCTGCCGCTGGAGCACCTGCTGAGCGCGTCCGCCTTCCTCATGCTGGGCGCGGCAGGGCACGCGTACGGCTGGCCGGTCGCGGCAGGTGGCTCGCAGGCCATCGCGGATGCGCTGACCGCGCTGCTGCGCGACCTCGGCGGCCAGGTCCGCACCGGGGCGCCCGTGCGTACGATGGCCGACATCCCCCCTGCGGACGCCGTCGTGTTCGACACCAACCCGGCCCAGCTGCTGGCCATCGTGGGGGACGACGTGCCGAGCACCTACGCCAGACGGCTCCGGCGCTACCGCCGTGGGCCCGGCGCGTTCAAGGTCGACTACGCCCTTGACGGTCCGGTCCCGTGGCTCGCCGACGAGTGCGCCGGTGCCGGCACCGTCCACCTCGGCGGCACCTTCGAGGAGCTGACTCGCGCCGAGCGGGCGGTCGCACGCGGCGAGGTGGTCGACCGCCCGTTCGTGCTCGCGGTGCAGGCCAGCGCGGCGGACCCTTCGCGCGCCCCGGACGGCAAGCACACCCTGTGGACCTACTGCCACGTCCCCAACGGGTGGGACGGCGACGCGACCGACCGCATCGAGCGCCAGATCGAGCGTTACGCCCCTGGGTTCCGCGACCTCGTCCTCGCCCGACACGTGTTCCGCCCCGCCGACCTCGAGGCCTACAACCCCAACTACGTCGGAGGCGACTTCGCGGGCGGGGCGTCGGACGGTCTCCAGCTGTTCGCGCGTCCCGTGCTGTCACCGGACCCGTACGCCACGCCGATCGACGGCGTCTACCTGTGCTCGGCCGCGACGCCGCCTGGAGGTGGCGTGCACGGCATGGGCGGCTTCCACGCTGCGCGGTCCCTGCTCAAGCGTCAGGGGGGCAAGCGGTGGAGGTGATCACGCTCGCCGACGACCGCGCGCGGGAGTGGAGCCGTGCCTTCTACCACGCGTTCAGTGAGGTCGGGACGAAGGACGAGACCCTGGACGCGCTGACCTACTACGTCGATCCCGATCGGCGCTGGGGCGTGCTCGACGAGCGGGACCGCATCACGGGCACGTGTGGCGTGTTCGCCACCGACCTGGCCGTTCCCGGCGGACGCGTGCTCCCCTGCGCCGCCGTGACCGCCGTCGGTGTCCTGCCGACCCACCGCCGGCGCCGCATCGCGACCGCGCTCATGACCCACCACCTCCGCGACTCGAGGGATCGCGGCGAACCGGTGTCCCTGCTGGAGGCATCCGAGGCGACCATCTACCGCCGCTTCGGCTACGGCGCGGCGACGCTGCGGATGCGCGGCTCTGTGACTCGCGGCGGCTCCACCTTCGCCTCTCAGCGTGACGCGGTCGGAGACTTCGAGCTGTTGGCGGCGGTCGAGGCGAGCGAGGTGCTGCCGGCCCTCTACGACCACGCCCGCCGCGACCGGCCGGGCGAGATCGGCCGGACGGCGGGACTGTGGGCGGCGTTGTTCACCGACCCCGAGGAGGAGTACGGCGACGAGGGTCCCCGCCAGGACGTGGTGCACCGCGGCGCCGACGGCGAGCCCGACGGTTTCGTGACCTACCGCGTTAAGAGCAAGTGGGGTGACGCCATGTCGCAGGCGGTGCTGACCGTGGAGGAGATCCAGGCCGCCGACCCCAAGGTCGCTGCCGCGCTCTGGAGGTACGTGTTCGACATCGACCTGATGGCGACGGTCCAGAGCTGGTACCTCACGCCCGACGACCCGCTGCGGTGGCTGCTCGCCGATCCGCGCCAGCTGCGCTGCACCGCCCTCGCCGACGGCGAATGGATCCGGATCCTCGACCTCGAGGCGGCGCTGACCGGTCGCGGCTACCTCGCCGACGGCACGCTCGTCCTCGACATCCACGACCCCCTGTTCGATGACCTCGGGGGCACGTGGCGTCTCCACATCGAGGACGGCGTCGGCGCGGTCGAGCGCACCGCTACCCCAGCGCAGCTGCGGGTGGGGATCGACACGGTCGGGGCGCTCTACCTCGGTGGGATGAGCGCCCGCACCCTCGCCGACGCGGGTCGGATCGAGGTGCTCGATCCCGCCGCCGTCGTCAGCGCCGACCGGCTCTTCGCCGGCGAGCGGTACCCGCGCAACTCCACCGCCTTCTGACCGGCCCCTCACAGCTTGCGGAAGTCCCACGTGTTGACGCCGCCGCGGGGCGTGAGGCGCAGCCAGGTGTGATCGTCGTGACGCGGCATCGCCTGGCCTCCGAGGTACTTGTCCCCGATGCCCTGGCGCACCACGTCCCGCACGTCGTCCTCGTCGAGGAACGCGTGATCGACCCGCCCCGTCACGCCCCGCAGCTCGCCGTACTCGACGCCGTCGTCCACCACGAACGCCACCCTGGTCCCGGCCTCGAGTCGGGCCGTGCGTTTGGCGCGATCGAGGTTGTAGACCCAGATGACCTCGCCGTCCCACCAGAACCACACCGGCACCACCGCCGGCCAGCCGTCCTCGTCGACCGTCGCGATGCGCATCACCCGCTGCTCGCGCAGGAAGGTGTCGAGCTCGTCGCCGGTCATGCTGATGCGCGTCCGTGCCACCTGCCCACCTCCCATCGGCCCGAGCCTAGGAGCACGGCCCACTAGGCTGGGGCTCGAGCTGATGTCGCGACCCACCAGGAGACGACGACCATGACGCTGGGCTACGACGGCCGCCTGTTCATCCTCGCGTTCGACCACCGCGGCAGCTTCAAGAAGATGTTCGGCGTGACGGGTGACCCCACCGATGACGAGTACGCCAAGCTCCGCGACGCCAAGCGGATCGTCTTCGAGGGCTTCCAGGCCGCCCTCGACCAGGGCGTTCCGAGGGACGCCGCCGGCATCCTCGTCGACGAGGAGATGGGTGCCGACATCGCCCGCTCCGCCAAGGACCAGGGCATCCAGTTCGCGATGCCGGTCGAGAAGTCGGGCCAGCCGGTCTTCGACTTCGAGTACGGCGAGGACTTCGGCAAGCACATCGAGGACTTCGACCCAACCTTCTCGAAGGTGCTGGTGCGCTGGAACCCCGGCGATCCCCAGGAGGAGAAGGACGAGCAAGGCCCGCGGTTGAAGCGCCTCGGCGAGTGGCTGCACGACAACGACCGCAAGTACCTGTTCGAGCTGCTCGTCCCCGCGACCGATGCCGACCTGGAACGCGTGGGCGGCGACAAGGACCGCTACGACCGTGAGGTGCGGCCCGAGATCACCATCCAGACGATCGAGCAGATCCAGGCTGCCGGCGTCGAGCCCGACATCTGGAAGATCGAGGGTCTCGACCGCCAGGAGGACTGCGAGAAGCTCGCCGAGACGATCCGTCGCGACGGGCGTGATGGCGTCATCGCGGTCGTGCTCGGGCGGGGCGCCGACACCGAGCGGGTGGACCACTGGCTGCGGATGGGAGCCCCGGTCGACGGCTACAACGGCTTCGCCATCGGTCGCTCCATCTGGTCCGACGAGGTCAAGGCGCACCTCGCGGGTGACAAGACGCGTGAGGAAGCCACGGCGGCCATCGGTGCCAACTTCAAGCGCTTCATCGACGTCTACAACGGCACCGAGGGGTCCTGACGGGAGGGCAACATGGCGGTCATCAAGACCATCGACCTCGTGGGGGTGTCGAACGAGTCGTGGCGGGACGCTGCGGCTCAGGCGCTCGACGAGGCGGCGAAGACGATCCGGGGGATCGAGGGCTTCCACGTCCTCGACACGTCAGCGGTCGTCAAGGACGGCGACATCGCCGAGTACCACACCCACATCCGCATCAGGTTCCGACTGGAGCGGTGACGGTCACACCCCGTCGTCGACGTTCGCGAGCGGGGCGGTCTGCAGGAACAGATCCACGAGCCCGAGCTTCGACTGGGCGCGGTCGGCCTGCGGCCCCAGGCGGGTGATCGAGATGATTCCCGCGTCCACGGCATCCGTCCGGACGCTCGTGAATACGCCACCGCCGACCAGTACGCCCACGGCTTTGCCGTCCTGGGTGATCACGGGGCTGCCGGAATCGCCGTAGATCGCTGGCCCCGTTGCGAACACGTGGTCGCTGCTGGCCATCGACCCGGCCCAGTGGGTGCGGCCCGGGATGGTCGAGCCGTAGATGTCGCCCTGGCCGCTCTGGCGGAGCGTGACGGGCTGCTTGACGATGTCGCGACTGAGGCTGACCGGCCCGCCCCAGTGGCACATCTGGGCACTGGCTTCGACGCCGCTGTCCAGGCGGATGAGCGCGAAGTCCTTGGGGTCCTTGAGGATGGCGTACACCACGCTGCCGATGCGGTTGCCGGCCGCGTCGCGGGCCACCGGGCCGGAGCTGGCTGACCACGTCTGCTCGACGTTGTCCGCGCCCTCGTCGAACACGCAGTGCCCGGCGGTGCCGATGTAGCGCCCGGCGAAGACCCTCTTATCCTTGACGATGCGCCACCCCTCGAACAGGAAGTTCATGGTGCAGCCGCCGCCGCCGATGACCACGCGGGCGCCGGGTCGGACCCCCGGGCAGGGCCCGGTCTCGACCGGCATCGTCTCCATCACCTCGGCGGGGACCGGGGCGATGAGCGAGCAGTCGCGGCCATCCAGCGTCCACGCCCACGGATCGGCTGCGGGCGGGACGGCAGCCAGGCTGGCGGCCGCAGCGAGCGCCGCAGCGACGGTCGCGACCGTGCGACGCAGCGTCATCCGGGCTCTCCCCTCCTGCCGAGGAGGGTTTCGACGTCGGGATGGCCGGTCCCTGCCCGTTCGCAGGCGGATGTGCGGCTCCGTTACGCTCCACTCGAGTCGCTCCGTCGCCCCGCCCGTCAGCCACCAGGTCAGAAGGTCCGTTCGTGCCCGCGACCATCATCGTCGGAGCCCAGTGGGGCGACGAGGGCAAGGGAAAGGCCACCGACCTGCTGGCCGACCAGACCGATCTCGTCGTGCGCTACCAGGGCGGCAACAACGCCGGCCACACCGTCATCGTGGGTGACGAGGTCTTCAAGCTGCACCTCATCCCCTCGGGAGTGCTCTACCCCCACGTCACGCCGATCATCGGCGACGGCGTGGTCGTCGACCCCGCGGTCCTGCTGCACGAGCTCGAGGAGCTCGACGCGAAGGGGATCGACGCGAGCCGACGCCTGCGCGTCAGCGGCAACGCGCACCTGATCATGCCCTACCATCGCGAGCTCGATCTGCTCATCGAACGGCGGCTCGGCAGTGCCAAGCTCGGCACGACCAAGCGCGGCATCGGCCCCGCCTACGCCGACAAGGCCGCACGGGTGGGGCTGCGCTTCCAGGACCTGTTCGACGAGAACATCTTCCGCCAGAAGCTCGAGGCCGCCCTCGAGCTCAAGAACCAGATGCTGTCACGGCTGTACAACCGGCTGCCGATGGACGCGACCGAGATCGCCGACGAGTACCTCGGCTACGCCGACAGCCTCCGGGACCAGCTGGCCGACACGACCGCGCTGATCCACGAGGCGCTCGAAGCCGGACGCGGCGTCATCCTCGAGGGAGCCCAGGGCACGCTGCTCGACCTCGACCACGGCACCTACCCCTTCGTGACGTCATCCAACCCGGTTGCGGGCGGGGCGCTGACGGGCGCGGGCATCGGGCCTCGCCACGTCGACCGCGTGATCGGGATCACCAAGGCCTACATCACGCGCGTGGGGTCGGGGCCCTTCCCCACCGAACTCGACGGCGACATCGCCGAGCGGATGGTACGCACCGGCGGTGAGTACGGCACGACGACCGGCCGGCGTCGCCGGGTCGGATGGTTCGACGGGGTCCTCGCTCGCTACGCGACGCGGGTCAACGGTCTCACGGACATCTTCCTCACCAAGCTCGACGTCCTGAGCGAGTTCGACACCATCCGGGTCGCCGTCGCCTACCGGTACGAGGGCGAGCAGTACGAGCACTTCCCGCCTCACCAGACCATCTTCCACCACGCCGAGCCGGTGTACGTCGACCTGCCCGGTTGGCGCACCGACATCACCGAGGTGCAGACCTACGAGCAGCTGCCGCCGGAAGCTCGGTCTCTCGTCGAGTTCATCGAGGACCAGGGGAGGGTCCCGGTCTCGTGGGTGTCGGTCGGCCCCAAGCGGTCGCAGACGCTCGAACGGGTCGCTGCGCCGGTCGGCCTGTCGAGCTGAGGAGTCCCAGGTGCGTGTCCTGGTCGTGGGCGGTGGGGGGCGCGAACACGCCCTCGCCTGGCGGCTGGCCACCAGCGCATCGGTCACCAGCGTCGAGACGGCACCGGGGAACGCCGGGACGGACCAGCTCGGCCCGACCCACCCCATCGACACCACGTCCCCACACGAGGTCGCCGGACTCGCCGAACGCCGGGGCGCTGACCTCGTCGTCATCGGACCGGAGGCACCGCTCGTGGCGGGCGTCGCCGACGAGTTGCGACGTCGCGCGATCCCCGTGTTCGGTCCTTCCGCGGACGCGGCCCGCATCGAGGGCTCCAAGGCGTACGCCAAGGACGTGATGGCGGCGGCGGGCGTCCCGACGGGGTCGTACGGCGCCTTCACCGATGCCGCGGCGGCGAAGGAGACGCTCGAGGGGTACGCGCCACCCTACGTCGTGAAGGCCGACGGGCTCGCGGCGGGCAAGGGGGTGCGCATCTGCCCCACGCTGGACGAGGCCCACCGGGCCGTGGACGACGCGATCGTGCACCAGCAGTTCGGCGAGGCGGGTTCGCGGGTCGTCATAGAGGAGTACCTCGACGGCCCGGAGGCCTCCGTCTTCGGCATCGCCGCCGGCCGCGAGGTCGTGCTCCTGTCCCCGTCCCGCGACTTCAAGCGCGCTCTCGATGGCGACGGGGGGCCCAACACCGGCGGCATGGGTGCCTACACACCCCTCCAGGATCTCCCGGAGCCAGCCGCTCTGGTCGACCTCGTCTTCCGCCCCGTGCTCGCGGAGCTCGCGGAGCGCGGGACGCCGTACCACGGCCTGCTCTACGCCGGTCTGGTCCTGACCGCGACCGGCCCACAGGTCCTGGAGTTCAACTGCCGGTTCGGCGATCCCGAGACGCAGGTCGTGGTCCCGCGTATCGCCGGTGACTTCGGCGAGGTGCTGCGCACCGCGGCCGACGGCGACGTCTCGGGCCTTCACATCGACACGCACGAGGACGCGTTCGTCACGGTCGTGCTCGCCTCCGGCGGGTACCCCGAGGCGTACGAGACCGGGCGCCGCATCGACGGTCTCGACGACGCCGGAGGGGTCGCCGGCGCGACGGTCTTCCACGCTGGGACGCGCCGTGAGGATGGCGACATCGTCACCGCCGGTGGTCGTGTCCTCGCCGTCACGGGCCGGGGGCTCGACGTCGCATCGGCTCGTGCGACCGCCTACGAGGCGGCTGACCACATCCGCTGGCCCGGCCAGCATCGACGCAACGACATCGCACAGGAGGTAGCAGGATGACCCAGGCTCAGGTCGGCATCGTCATGGGTTCGAAGACCGATATGCCGGTGATGGAGAAGGCGGCGAAGCTGCTCGAGGAGTTCGGCGTCGAGCACACCATCGACGTCATGTCGGCACACCGTCAGCCGCGCACGGTGTCGGAGTGGGCGTCCAGCGCGGCCGAGAACGGCTACCGCGTGCTGATCGCGGGGGCGGGGCGCGCCGCCCACCTCCCCGGAGTCGTGGCGGCTCACACGACCCTGCCCGTCATCGGCGTCCCGTGCCTGTCCGATCACCTCGGTGGCGCCGACGCCCTCTACTCGATCGTGCAGATGCCCTCCGGCGTGCCGGTCGCGACGGTGGGGATCGACAACGCCAAGAACGCGGCGCTGCTCGCCATCCAGATCCTCGCACTGTCCGACGACGAGCTCGCCAGCAAGCTCGCCGATCACAAGGCCGAGCAGGCCGGCGAGGGCCCTGCCTCCGATCGCAAGCTCGGCTTCCAGGTCGACTAGCGCCCCGCCTGTTGCCCGTAACCCCCGTATCCGGTGGTTCTGGGGGGCTGGGACGGGTCGCGCGTCCCGCCTGTTGCCCGTAACCCCCGTATCCGGTGGTTCCCGGCGTGGGGCGCGCGGCCGGGGTGGCCACGGTGACACCGTAACCGAACCCGACCTCGAGCGTTGGTGATGGTGACCGAGCAGAGGGCCGCCACCGTGGGGAAGCTGAGCATCCTACGCAAGCGCCGTCGCGAGGCGCAGCGCCGCGAGCGCGAGCGTCGCGAACGGGAGCTGGCAGCGCGCTACGGGGCGCTGAAGGTCATCAGCCTCGAACCGGGCCAGCGCTCGTAGGTAAGCTCGCGCCACCCGCTGCGATGGAGTTCCTCTTGGCGCTCGAAGGCCTCAGCCACGTCCGTTCCGGCAAGGTCCGCGATCTCTACGACGCCGGGGCCGACCGGCTCCTCCTGGTCGCCTCCGACCGCGTCTCGACCTACGACGTGGTCCACCCCACGCCCATCCCGGACAAGGGCAGGGTCCTGACCGGGGTCGCCGCGTTCTGGTTCGATCGGACCGGGGACATCGTGCCCAACCACCTCCTGTCGACCCGTCTGGCAGACCTGCCGGCAGAGGCGCAGCCCCACGCCGACTTCCTCCGCGGTCGCACGATGCTCACCCGCCGGGTCGACATCGTGCCGTTCGAGTGCGTCGTTCGCGGCTACCTCGTCGGCTCCGGCTGGAAGGAGTACCAGCGCGACGGGTCGGTCTGCGGCATCACGCTGCCGGAGGGACTACAGGAGGCGAGTCGCCTCGACGAGCCGATCTTCACGCCCGCGACCAAGGCCGAGGAAGGCCACGACGAGAACGTGTCGTTCGAGCGCATGGTCGACGACCTGGGAGATGCTCTCGCGAAGCAGCTCCGTGACCTGTCGCTGCAGCTGTACGAGGCTGGCAACGATCTCGCTCGCGACCGCGGCATCATCCTGGCCGACACCAAGTTCGAGTTCGGCCTGCTCGACGGCGACATCGTGTTGGCGGACGAGGTCATGACGCCGGACTCGTCGCGCTACTGGCCCGCTGACGCGTGGCAGCCCGGTAGCAACCCTCCCAGCTTCGACAAGCAGTTCGTTCGCGACTACGCCGCCTCGACCGGCTGGGACAAGACGCCGCCCGCTCCCGAGCTCCCCGACGACATCGTCACGCGGACGCGCGAGAAGTACCTCGAGGTATTCGAGCGCCTGACCGGCGAGCCGCTCGACGACTGGCTCGCGCGGCGGTGATCGTCAGGTCAGAGTGATCGACCGCGCACCCGCGATGATCGCCTCGACGATGCGTGCGGCGCCCACGATCACCGCCCCCTCGCGCAGGTCGCCCTCGTCGATGTCGCGGGGCGTGGTGCATGCGGAGCAGAGCCACAGCTCGCCTCCGCTCGCGAGGAACGCGTCCACCAGATCGGACAGAGGTGGCATCTGCGGGGCCGTCACGCCCTCAGCGCCGTCGGGGGTTCCGAACCAGACCGCGTCCAGGGTGCACACGACGGTGGCGCGCTGGCCGCTCGCCGCGGCGACGCTCGCGGCGATGAGCGGCACCGTGGCCCGTTCGGGCTCGTCGGCGCCTGCGGTGCAGTGGAACAGCAGTAGCTCGCTCACAGCATCCCTCCCGGGAGGCGGCGAGCGTAACCCGAGTAGCCAGCCTCCTACCGTTGTCGTAGGATGCGTCTCGCACGGACGGAGGGAACCCCTCCCACCCGGGAACTATCCACCATGACAGGGGAGAACCCATGCAGCGCAACAGATGGCTCCGCGTGCTCGCGGCCGTCGGTGCCGCGGCGCTCCTCGCCACCGCTTGCGGTGGCGATGACGATGCCGTCACCGATCCGACGGCCACCGGCACCGAGACCCCGACCGACGACATGACGGCCGAGCCCACCGCGACCGAGACCGCGCTCGAGACGGGTGCCAACGTCGACGGCACGCTCAAGATCGGCACGGTCCTGCCGCAGACCGGTGACCTCGCGGTCCTCGGCCCGGCGATGATCGAAGCCGTCAAGCTCGCCGTCTCGCAGATCAACGAGGCCGGCGGCGTGCTGGACACCAACGTCGAGCTCGCCGAAGGTGACTCGGGCACCAACGAGGACGTCGCCAACGACACCGTCGATCGTCTCGTGCAGTCCGAGAACGTCGATGCGCTGATCGGTGCCGCGTCGTCCCGGGTCACGCTGTCGATCATCGACAAGGTGACCGGTGCCGGCATCGTCGAGTGCTCGCCGTCCAACACGGGTTCGTCACTGACGACCCACGAGACGGACGTGCCGGGCTTCTACTTCCGCACGGCGCCCCCGGACAACCTCCAGGGCCCAGCGCTCGCTGACGTCATCCTCGGTGATGGACACGCCAACGTCGCGATCGTCGCGCTGAACGACGAGTACGGTCAGGGCTTCGCCGGCTTCCTCGAGGAATCGCTCACCGCTGGCGGTGCAACCATCGTCGCCAACGTCGCCTACGACCCCGCGGGTGCCGACTTCTCCGCGGACGTGCAGACGGTCGTGGATGCCTCCCCCGACGCCGTGGCGCTCATCAGCTTCCCGGAGACCGGGACGCCGATCATCCAGGGCCTGCTCGAGGGCGGTATCGCTGCCGATCAGATGTACACCGCTGACGGCATGCAGGACAACTCCGTCATCGAGAGCGTCGCCCCGGGCGACCCGGCAGCGCTGAACGGCATGAAGGGCACCGCTCCCTCCTCGCAGGGCTCGGAGGCCTTCCAGACGGCGTTCACCGAGTTCGCCCCGCCGGACACGCCGCAGATCTTCTCGGCGCACGCCTACGACTGCGCGATCATCATCTCGCTGGCGGCGCAGGAGGCAGGCAGCGATGACCCGACCGTGTTCCACAACAACATGGTTGGCATCACGAGGGACGGTGAGGCCTGCATCGACTTCGCCTCCTGCAAGGAGGTCATCGACGCCGGCGGCGACCCCGACTACGACGGTGCCTCCGGGCCCGGCGAGTGGGTCGACGAGGGCGAGCCCGCCGCGGGCACCTACGAGGTGTGGGAGTTCCGCGACGGCGAGGTGGCCACGCTCGACACGGTCGACGTCGGCTGAGTCACGCATCACACGGAAGGGCCCGGCGCGAGCGCCGGGCCCTTCTGCTGTGCCCTTCGCAACCGGGTCACCATACGGCGACCACGAGCGGCGAGGTCTACCTGCCCCGCCCCGATGCCTTCCTGGCCACCGGCTTGCGTGGAGCCGACTTCTGCGGGGCGGCTTCCTTCGGCCCGGGCTTGGCGGAAGCGCCCTTGACGTCGGACGCCTTGGCGGCGCGTCCTGCCCCGGATGCCTCCTTCTTGGTCGGCGTGGCGGCCTTCTTGCTGGCCGCCTTCTTCGGACCGACCTTCTCGACGGCTGGCTTCGCCGCCTTCTTCGGAGCCGCCTTCTTGGAACCCGCCTTCTTGCTGGCGGCCTTCTTCGAAGCGGCCTTCTTGGGCGCGGCCTTCTTCGCCGCCTTCTTCTGCGCCACGGCGTCCCTCCCGGCCGGTGTGGATGTGGCGAGCGCGGAACTCTACGCCGGGTTAGCAGCGCAGGAACCGGACTTCCGGGCGGTGTGCGACCTGCGCGCACGGGGCCGAGGCCCTGGTCCCCATGCGCCCCGAGGGCGCGAGACCGCGCTCTCGCGCGCGGGTGGATCTCGACACGCTGGATCGACGGCGCGGATGCGCCGTCGCCAAGATCAGTCGACCTGCGCGAGCGTGCCAAGGTAGAGATCGATGACCTTGGCGTCGTGGAGCAGTTCCTCTCCGGTGCCGGTGTAGGCGTTCTGGCCCTGGTCGAGCACGTACCCACGATCGCAGATCTGCAGGCACCGGCGGGCGTTCTGCTCCACCATGATGATGCTCACGCCGGTCGCGTTGATGTCGCGGACGCGCGTGAAGACCTCGTCCATGTTCCCCGGCGACAATCCCGCGGACGGCTCATCGAGCAGCAGGACGGTGGGATCGGTCATCAGCGCCCGACCCATCGCGACCATCTGGCGCTCGCCCCCCGACAACGAGCCAGCTCGTTGCTTACGACGGTCGGCCAGCAGCGGGAACAGGTCGGCGACGTACGTGAAACGATCCTCAAACAGCTCGGGGCGCAGGTACGCACCCATCTCGAGGTTCTCCTCGATGGTCAGGCTCGGGAACACGTTCGCCGACTGCGGGACGTACCCGACACCGTGGGCGACCAGCTCGTGCGCCTCGAGGCTGGTGATGTCCTGGCCATCGAGCGAGACGGACCCCTCGCGGATGCTGACGAGGCCGAACAGCGCCTTGACGAGCGTCGATTTGCCGGCACCGTTGGGCCCGATGATCCCCACCAGCTCGCCCCGACCGAGTTCGAGCTCGCAGCCTCGGAGGATGTCGACCCCGGGGATGTAGCCGGCGACGATGCCCTTGGCCTCGAGCAGCAGCTCGTGGTCGCTCATGCCCCGTCCTCCTCCTCCATCGCCGTGGCCGCAACGCCCGGGTCGGCGGTGGCTTTCTCACCGTGCTCGCCGCCGAGGTAGGCGTCGATGACCGCGGGGTTGCCGGCGATGGATCCCGGCGGGCCCTCCGCGATGATCCGGCCCTCGGCCATGCACACGACCCAGTCGCTGATCTCCTGCACGACGTCCATGTCGTGCTCGACGAAGACAATGCTCATCCCCTCGTCGCGCAGGGACTGCACATGTCCCAGCAGCGACTGCGTCAGCACGGGGTTCACGCCGGCCATCGGTTCGTCGAGCATCACCAGCTCGGGGCCGACCATCAGCGCACGGGCCATCTCGAGCAGCTTGCGCTGCCCGCCCGACAGGGTCCCCGCGTACTCGCCCCGCATGTGATCGAGCTGGAAGCGTTGGAGCAGCTCGTCGGCTCTCACCTCGGTGTCGTCCTCGTAACGGCGCCACAGCGGCGGGAAGAGCGAGCCGAGGAAGCGCTCGCCGGGGTTCTTCGGCGCCCCCAGCTTCATGTTGTCGAGCACGTTCATCCTCGACAGCGACTTCGTGAGCTGGAACGTCCGCACCATCCCCGCGTGCGCGACCCTGTGTGCGGGCATCCGTGACATCGCGCGGCCGTTGAACTCCCACGTGCCGCGGTCGGGCGTGTCGAACGCGGTCATCAGGTTGAAGAACGTCGTCTTGCCCGCCCCGTTGGGGCCGATCAGCGCCGTGATGATGCCGCGCTGGATCTCGAGGTGGTCCACGTCGACCGCGACCAGACCACCGAACGAGCGGCGCACCTTGTCGACGACCAGGATCGGATCCGGCTTGGGGACGCCCGGCTCAGGAGCGACGCCAGCGAGCGGAGCGGCGGTGTCAGGCATCGAGCAGCATCTCCTCGCGGCTCCCGAAGATGCCTTGCGGTCGGAAGGCCATCAGCAGCATCAGGCCCAGACCCACCAACGCGAAGCGCACCGCGGGGATCTGTTCCGGTGGCACGAGCCAGGCCGGTATCCAGCCGTGGCCGACCCCCTCTCGGAGCACCCCCTCGATGCCCTGGATGAGGAACCAGAAGATGATGGCCCCCACGATCGGGCCCAGGATCGTGCCCGGGCCGCCCAGGATCAGCACGGCGTAGACGAAGAACGTGAAGATCGGCAGGAACGAGTCCGGGTTGATGCTCTGTTGCGACAGGGCGCGCATGGATCCCGCGAGCCCACCGATGACGCCGCCCACGATCAGGCTCTGCATCTTGTAGCTGAACACGTTCTTGCCCAGGCTGCGCGCCGCGTCCTCGTCCTCGCGGATCGAGCGGATGACCCGGCCCCACGGGCTGCGCGTGAGCTGCCACATGAACAGGCTCGTGACGAGCACGAGCAGCCACGTGACCAGCACGACCCAGATGGCGTTGGGGCTGAACAGCGACCTGCCGAGCACCGAGAAACCGCTGTCGAAGGGGTTGTTGAGGTAGAAGCCGTCGGAGTACTTCTGCACCCCGAACACCCCGCGCGTAACCGGTTGGGCTACCCCCGAGCGGAACAGCAACCTCAGGATCTCGGAGATCGCGATGGTGACGATCGCGAGGTAGTCCGCACGCAGGCGCAGCGTCGGAAGGCCCAGCATCAGGGCGAGCAGGACGGCGAGGCCCATGCCGACGACCACGCCGACGAACAGCGATCCCGATCCGACCGTGACCAGTCCGAAGACCTCGAAGGAAGAGTTGTCGGTGGCGACGAGCGCGGTCCCGTACGCGCCGACCATCAGGAACGCGACGTGACCGAAGTTGAGCAGGCCCGTGTACCCGAAGTGGAGGTTGAGACCGACGGCTGCGAGCGCGAACACCGCCCCGTTGACCCCGATGGCGGATCGGAGTGCGTCGACGATCACCTGCACGACGTCCATCAGCCGATCCTCTCCTTGCGACCCAGCAGCCCCTGCGGCCGGACCAGCAGGACGATCACCAGCACGAGGAAGGCGAACACGAGCTTCAACTCGACCGAGAACCAGAACGTGCTCACCTCGGAAGCCAGCCCGACGATCAATCCGCCGACCATCGCCCCGTACGCGGTTCCGATCCCCCCGACGATCACACCGGCGAACATCAGCAGCAGCAGCGCGAAGCCCATGTCGAACGACACCGCCGCGGTGGTGAGGCCCTGGAAGACGCCTCCCAGGGCGGCGAGCGCGCCGCCGGCGACCCAGGTAGCGAGGATGACCTTCTTCACGTCGATACCCGACGACTCGGCGAGGTCACGGTTGTCCGCGACCGCCCGCATCGCGGTGCCCAGCTTTGTGCCCTGCAGCAACAGACCGACCGCCCCCAGGACCAGCAGCGACAGGGCGATCACCGCCCAGTCGCGGGGCGCGAGGCTGAACGGCCCGATCGTCAACGGGGTCGTCTGGATGGCGTACTCGCGGTACCGCTGGGGGTTCACCCCGAAGTACATCTGGATGACGTGTCGGATGAAGAAGCTGAGGCCGATCGTGATCACCAGGAGCGCGATCAGCCCGGTCTTGCGCCGCCGGAGGGGTCGGAACAGCCCGTACTCCAGCGCGGCGCCCGTGGCGCCACCGATCACGAGAGCGATGACCGTCGCGAGGATCAGGGGTAAGCGGAGCCAGCCCACGTTGAACAGCCACGCGGTGATCGCCCCGATGCTCACCAGCTCGCCGTGTGCGAAGTTCACCAGCCCGGTGATACCGAAGATGAGCGACAGGCCGATCGAAACCATGGCGATGATCGAGCCGAGCTTGATCCCGTTCAGTGCCAGGTTCAGGAACCTCTGGATGGTCCCGATCCCGCCGCCGGCCTCCCCACCCTCGAGCGGGAACAGCACCCCGCGCGATTGGCCGGCCGCGACCTCGGCTTCCTTGGAGAACTCGTCGTCGCGGACGGTGAACCCCTCGGGGAGGGTCTCGGGGTCGACCGAGACCACGTACGTCCCCGGCTCCGGCACCGGGACGCTCCAGTTCCCGCTCTCGTCGGTCGTCGTCTCGCCGACGGGCTCGCCGTCGGTCGTCTCGACGGTGATGAAGGCGCCCTCGACGGGATCGGGACCTGCCCGCAGCGTGCCGCGTATCGTCTCGCCGCCATCCTGGCCGAACGCCGGGAGCACGAGGAGCAGCAAGTAGCCGAGGACCACCACCGCGAGCACGGCGACGCGTGACGCTCGCACGGTTGCTGCCTCGGTCAGGGGGTCAGGTTCCGCGGGAGTCTAGGCCACGAGCACGCGCGCGGGAGGTCGCTTCGGCGGCGATCTCACGAGCGGGACGCCCGGTCGCATCTGCGGCCGCGCGCACGTCGTCAGCCTCCGGCGCCACGTTGACCACCACGTCGCCGTCGCGAGCGACCTTCACGCGGACCGCGTGGCCGTCGATCTCGACCTCGATCCACTCGCGGTCGAGCGCACGCTTGCTCACCGGGTACCAGCGCGCCCCGATGGTCGTCGACTCGCGGAAGAGCACGGACTGGAGCCGGCCGAGGTCGGCCTGATCTCCCAGCGCCGACAGGGTGTAGCCCGGCCGCCCCTTCTTCATGAGGACGGGCGTCGCCCAAGCGTCGTGCGCCCCCGCCTCGCGCAACCGATCGAGGACGATGGGGACGAGTTCGGGGCTGAGGTCGTCGACGGTGGCCTCGAGGATCACCGTCGTGTGCTGCTCGGTACCGACGAGCAGGCGCAGAACGTTGGGGTGCTCGAGGTCCCGGCCGCCCGCTCCCACCCCGACGGCCTCGAGTCGCAGCGTCGGCATCGCGGCCACGGGCCTGGTCAGCTCCGCGAGGAGCGCCGCGCCCGTCGGCGTCGTGAGCTCGTGGCCGGCCGGGCCGCCGGTGACGACGCGGTCGCGCAGCAGTTGCGTCACGGCCGGGGGCGGCACCGGCAGCGTGCCGTGCATCGTCTCGACCGTGCCGCTTCCGACGGCGATGGGTCCGCAGGTGAGGCGTTCGAGGCCGAGATCGACGACACCGGCGCACGTCCCCAGGATGTCCGCGATGGCATCGAGCGAGCCGACCTCGTGGAACTCGATCGCGTCGACGTCGACGTCGTGCACCGCTGCCTCGGCACGCGCGAGGCGTTCGAACGCGTCGCGCGCCCGGGTCCGGACCTGCTCCGGCAGGTCTGCGTCGGCGAGCATCGTGCGGATGTCGTGCCACGTACGTGCGGGCGGGGCGTCCTCGGGGGCGTGGACCCGGACCGC
The DNA here is from genome assembly GCA_019347575.1 of Actinomycetota bacterium. Taxonomy (NCBI): domain Bacteria; kingdom Bacillati; phylum Actinomycetota; species Actinomycetota bacterium. The sequence goes on from JAHWKY010000011.1 coordinate 135,452, forward strand.
GGTCGCGGCCACCCCCGCTCGCCTCACCCGTGCCACGGACAGGCGCACGGCGCCGGCCCCGAGGGCATCGACCGCCGCCTGGATGGCCTCGATGGACGCCCCGGCACCGACCAGGGCCCCCAGCCACATGTCGCCGGAGGCTCCGGAGGCCGCGTCGACGTACGCGACCCTCATGCTCGCGTCCGCAGGATGCGCCGGGCCACCATCGCCGCCCCGAACCCGTTGTCGATGTTCACCACGGCGATCCCCGGGGCGCACGACGTCAGCATCCCCAGGAGTGCGGCCAGGCCCTCGAACGCCGCGCCGTACCCCACGCTCGTGGGGACCGCGATGATGGGACGGTCCACGAGTCCGCCGACCACTGACGGCAGGGCGCCCTCCATCCCCGCCACCACGACGACCACGTCGGCATCGGCCAGCCGGTCCCGCGCGGACAGGACCCGGTGGACGCCGGCCACGCCGACGTCGGTGATGACGTCGGCCTTGATCGCGAACGCCTCGAGGACGGTCGCGCACTCCCGGGCCACCGGCAGGTCGGAGGTCCCGGCACTCACCACCGCCACCGTCGCGGTGGGCGGCCCTGGTTCCGCACGGGCAACGACTACACGCCCGACCTCGTCGACGCGCGCATCGGGGATCGCGGACCGCAACGCCACGACGTGCTCGGCAGAGACCCGTGTCGCGAGGACGGGCGTCTCGGTGCTGGCGAGTAGCGAGGTGACCGCGCGGACGCACTGGTCGGGGGTCTTACCCTGGGCGAACACGACCTCTGGCTCGCCCGTGCGTGCCGGCCGGGTCGGGTCGAGGTACAGGTCGTCGTGGTCCATGCGGGCGATCGTAGGACGCCGGTAGGCTCGCGGCGCCACGGCTCCGTGGCGCGAGATGTCGAGTCTTCGAGACGAGGTGGCGGGTGACGCTGTCCGACGGCACGCTCAGCATCCTGGTCGTCGTCGCCCTGATCCTGATCCTGCTGTTGATCGCGATCGTGGTGCTGCTGTCCGCACGACTGCAGCGACTGCACCGGGCACACGACGCCGCCCTGCGCCCCGGCGAGAGCGTCCTGGAAGCGGTCGCGCGACAGCAACGGGACCTCGGGGCGCTGCGTCAGGACGTCGTCGTCGTGCACGACAACACCGAGCACCTGCGTGAGCTGCTCCGCGGCACCCTCTCGAGGGTCGGTGTGGTGAGGTACGACGCGTTCGCCGACATGGGCGGGGCGCTGTCGTTCTCGGCCGCCCTCCTCGATGAGCACCTCGACGGGGTCGTGATCAGCGCCATCAACGGTCGCACCGAGACCCGGACCTACGCCAAGCCGATCCGCGCCGGCGATTCCGAGTACAACCTCTCGCCGGAGGAGCTCGCGGCGCTCGAGGCGGCCGCGACCGGCAAGCCGCCCGGCGCCCCCAGCAAGCCCGGGAAGCGGCGCCGGTGACGGTCGCGTACCTCGGTCCGGCGGGCACGTTCACCGAAACCGCCGCCCGCCTCCTCACCGGAGGCGAGGACGAGCTCGATCCGCGCGACGACATCACCGATGTGCTGGCGGCGGTCGAGTCGGGCGAGGTCGAGCGCGGGCTCGTCCCGATCGAGAACACGCTCGAGGGTTCGGTCACGGCGACGCTGGACGCCTTGGCCTTCGACCACGACCTGCTGATCGAGGCCGAACTCGAGCTACCGGTGACGCTCGTCTGTGCCGGGCGGGCGGGCACGACCCTGGCGACCGCGACCGTCGTGCGCTCGCATCCGGTCGCGCTGTCAGCGTGTCGACGCTGGCTCACGCACAACGCCCCGTCCGCGGAGCGCATCGCCTCCGCTTCGACCGCACGGGCAGCCGAACAACTGGCTGACGGCGAGCTCGCCATCGTCAACCCGCTCGCGGCGGAGCGCTACGACCTCGAGGTCCTCGCCAGCAACATCGCCGATCATCCCGGGAACTCCACCCGGTTCGTCGTGGTCGGCAAGCGCGTCCCGCCCTCGACGGGGTGGGACAAGACCTCGACGGTCGTGTTCATCGAGGAGAACCGGCCCGGGGCGCTGCTGCAGTTGCTCGAGATCTTCGCCGAGCGTGACCTCAACCTCACCAAGATCGAGTCGCGGCCGACGAAGGCCGAGCTGGGCAACTACTGCTTCTTCCTCGACGTCGAGGGCCACCTCGCCGACGAGCGGGTGGGCGACGCGCTGGCGGCGGCGAAGCGCACCCATCGAGACGTCAAGATCCTCGGGTCGTACCGCCGCTCCGGCGCTCGACGGACGGATGAGGCTGCGCGCATCGCGGCTGACGACGAGGCCTACCGGTCGGCGGCGACGTGGCTCGCCGCGTGGCGCGACCGCATCGGCTAGGTCGGGCGGACCTCCTCCAGGCGGACCCGTGCCAGGGCGTCCTGGTCGATCGACGCCAGGTAGAGCCAGCCATCGTGCTCGCGCACACCGGTGATCTTGGCGTAGCCGCCGTCGGGATCCTGCAGGCTGCGTAGCAGCCGACCGTCGCGGTCGAACGCGAGGACGTGGCCGTAGAAGGTCTCGTCGGGTCGGAGGGACTCGGGCAGGTTCCACACCAGCTTGCGTACCAGCGGGAACGACGCGAGCCGGTCCAGCCGGGTGTCGCGTGGGTTGGCGAGCGCGCACCAGACCGTGCCGTCATCGCTGGTGGTGAGATTGTCGGGGAAGCCGGGGAGGTTCTCGGCGAACGTGTCGCGCTGCCCGGCTCGATCGCCGGCGAGCCACAGCCGGGTGATGCGGTACTCGGACGTCTCGGCCACGAGCACGAAGGTCTCGTCGGGGTCCATGGTCACGCCGTTGGCGAACGCGAGGTCGCGGAGCAGCAGGCGCGTCTCGCCGTCCCTCGTCGCGAACAACCGACCGGTCCTTCGGTGCTCGAGGAAGTCGCCCAGGTAGTCCTGGAAGTCCCACCGCGTGGTCGAGTCGCTCCAGTAGATGGTGCTGTCGGACGCGCAGTGCGGGTTGTTCGCGAACCGGATCCGCTCGCCCTCGAAGGTGGCGCACAGCACCTCGACGGCACCGCCGTGATCCACCCGGAGCAGCCCGCGCGTCGTGTCGCACACGATGAGGTTGCCGTCGCGATCGAAGTCGAGCCCGTGGGGCTTGCCGCCGGTGTCGGTGAACACCTCCGGACCCTCGCCGTCGGACGACCAGCGCACGATGCGCCCGTCCTCGAGCCCGGTGTAGATGCGGCCGTCGGGGTCGACCGCGATGTCCTCGGGGCCGTGCCCTCCCGTGGGCCAGAGTTGGGGGTCGGCGAGAGCGTCGTTGCGGGCGAGCAACCCCTTGGGCGGAGGGGCCTTCGGGGCGCGCCACTTGACCGGGTCCACCTCCGCTGCCCTCCCGTCGACGAGGACGAGCCTAACCACTGGGTAGCCTGCCCAGCCGATGATCGACGTGCGCCTGCTCCGTGACGATCCCGACCGCGTGGCCGCTGCGCTGGCGCGTCGGGGGATCGGTCGCGTCGAGGTGGACGAGCTCGTCGAGCTCGACGAGCGGCGACGCTCGCTCATCGCCGCGGTCGAGGGTGCGCGCGCGGAGCAGAACGCGGCGTCGAAGTCGATCGGCAAGGCGTCGCCCGACGAGCGCGCGGGCATGATCCAGGCGGCTGCCGAGCTGAAGGACCGCGGCGCCCAGCTCGAGACCGAGCTGGCCGGCGTCGAGACGGACTTCGAGACGCGGCTCGCCGGCATCCCCAACCTCCCCGACGCCGCTGCACCCGAGGGCGGCGAGGGCGAGGGCGTGGTCATCAAGACCGTCGGCGACCGGCCCGCGTTCGACTTCGACCCACGCGACCACGTCGACCTCATGGAGCCGCGGGGCGCCGTCGACCTCGAACGGGGCGCGAAGGTCAGCGGTGCCCGGTTCGCCTACCTCAAGGGCGACGGTGCGCTGCTCGAGTTCGCCCTGGTCCGCTACGCCATCGACGTGGCGGTCGAGCACGGTCACGTCCCAGTCGTCCCGCCCGTGCTCGTGCGTGAGGAGGCGATGTACGGCACCGGGTTCTTGCCGACGGACGAGCAGCAGCTGTTCCGCACCGACGAGCGCGATGACCTCTACCTCACCGGCACCGCCGAGGTGGCGCTCGCCGCGCTGCACCTCGAAGAGATCCTCGATCCGGCGGCCCTCCCCATCCGGTACGTCGGGTTCTCGACCTGCTTCCGTCGGGAGGCGGGTACCTACGGCAAGGACACGCGCGGCATCTTCCGGGTCCACCAGTTCGACAAGGTCGAACTCTTCTCGTTCGTCGAGCCCGAGCGCTCGACGGAGGAGCACGAGCGTCTGCTCGCGATCGAAGAAGCGTTGATGACCGGGCTCGGCCTGCACTACCAGGTGGTGGACATCCCGGTGGGTGACCTCGGGGCGTCGGCGGCGCGCAAGTTCGACCTCGAGGCGTGGCTGCCGGGCCAGCAGGCCTACCGCGAGCTGACCTCGTGCTCCAACACGACCGACTACCAGGCGCGCCGGCTGCGGTGCCGGGTGCGGCGGGGCGAGGGCGAGACCGAGTTGGTCCACACCCTCAACGGCACCGCGCTCGCGGTCGGTCGCACGATCATCGCGTTGGTCGAGACGCACCAGCTCGCCGACGGGGCGGTCGCGGTGCCCGAGCCGCTGCAGCCCTACCTCGGCCGCGACCGGATCCTCGAGCCCTGACGCCGGCCCCCGTCCGCATGGAGGTGGTTGCCGCCACCCTGCGCCACGTCGCGGTGACACCTTGTCCCGGCCGTCCCGGGTTGGGGGTCTGACACCGTGTCGCTCGTGCGCCTGCTCGCCGCCGTGATCGCCATCGCGGGGCTGCTGGGAACGGCGACCGTGCCCGGGCTGCTCACCGTCGACCAGACGCTGGCAGCAGCGTCCGAGACGCTCGACGAGATGGGCACCCTGCCAGAGGAGTTCTCGCCGCTCGCGGTGCGCTCGCGGGTCCTGGCCGCGGACGGCTCCGAGATCGCGATCCTCGCCGGCCCCGAGAACCGCATCACGGTGCCGTTGGACGCCATCCCGGACGTCACCCGCGACGCGGTCCTGGCTGCCGAGGACTCCGACTTCTACGAGCACAGCGGCGTCGACCACGACGCCATCATCCGCGCCCTGGTCGCCAACGTCGCCGAAGGCCGGGTTGAGCAGGGTGGCTCGACCATCACCCAGCAGTACGTGAAGAACACCCTGCTGACCCCCGATCGGACCCTCGAGCGCAAGCTGCGCGAAGCCGTCACCTCCACCCGACTCGAGGCGGAGCTGACCAAGGACGAGATCCTCGAGCGCTACCTGAATCTCGCGTACTTCGGCAACGGGGTCTACGGCATCGCGACGGCCGCGGAGTTCTACTTCTCGAAGAACGTGAGTGACCTCGACGCCCCGGAGTCGGCGCTCCTGGCCGGTCTGATCCGCGCCCCCGAGGGGCTCGACCCCACCGTGGTCCCGGAGCGTGCCCGCGAGGTGCGCGACGCCGTGCTCCGCATGATGGGGGCACTGGGCCACCTCGAAGCCGACGAGGTCGACGCCGCGATCGCCACCGATCTGGGGCTGCAGCTGAAGCCTCTGCCACCGCCACAGCACCCGTTCTTCCTCGAGTACATCAAGAAGCTGCTCCTGGAGCACCCCGCGCTGGGCGAGACCCGTGAGGAACGGGCGAACGTGCTCTTCGGCGGCGGGTTGACCATCCAGACCACGCTCGATCCGGTGCTCCAGGGCCACGCGCACGCCGCCATCACCGAGAACCTCGACGACCCCGTCGCCGACCCACTCGCAGGGATCGTCAGCATGCAGCCGGGCACGGGTCGGATCCTCGCGATGGCGGGCGGCCCGAAGACCTTCGGCGACTGCGCGCCGGACGAGGACCCGTGCACGAGGACGAAGGTCAACGCGCTCGTACCCGGGCTGGGCTCGTCGGGGCGGCAGGTCGGATCGTCGTTCAAGCCGGTCGTGCTCGCCGCGGCGCTGGATGCGGGGATCCCGACGTCGTGGCACACCAGCACGCACTCGGGGCAGACCATCGAGGACTGCGGGGCGCCGGGCGAGCCGTGGAAGCCGGTCAACTACGGCGGTGGTGGTGGTGGGACGCTCGACATGGTCAACGCCATCCGCAAGTCCAGCAACGTCTACCACGCCAAGCTGACCGCCGAGATCGGTCCCCAGACGGTCGTGGACATGGCGAGCCAGCTCGGTATCCGGACGCCACTGCAGCCGTTCTGCTCGCTGGGGCTCGGGGCGCAGGACCTGTTCCCGCTCGACATGGCCACCGCCTTCGCCACCTTCGCAGCCGAGGGTGTGCGCTGCCTGCCTCTGGCCATCACCGAGGTCCGTGACCGCACGGGTGAGGTGGTCATCCGCGACGAGCCGCAGTGCGAGGAGGTGCTCGATCCCGAGATCGCCCGGCAGATCTCCACGATGCTGCAGAAGGTCGTGGAGAGCGGTACCGGTACGGGTGCAAGGATCGGCCGCCCCGTCGCGGGCAAGACGGGTACGACCAACGACTGGCGGGACGCGTGGTTCGTGGGCTACACGCCCCAGCTCGCGACCGCGGTGTGGATGGGCTACGAGCAACCCTCCCCGATGCGCGGGATCCTCGGCTACCGCACCATCACCGGCGGCACCGTCCCCGCGTCGATGTGGGCGACGTTCATGTCGGCCGCGCTCGAGGGTGTCGAGGTACTGCCGCTGCCCGACGAGCGCCTCAGGCGCTGGGTCCCGCCGCCTCCACCCCCACCCCCACCCGGGCCGCTGCCTCCTCCGCCGCCCCCGCCCGGCGGGGAGCCGCCGCCTCCGCCCCCTCCGCCGCCGCCGGTGCCGCCGGTCGGTCCCGGTCCGTGTGGCGACGCGGGGGCGGCGGGGTATCTGCATCCGGCCAAGATCCGGGTCTCGCGTGCCCAGGTGTTGCGTAGCGATCGTCGCCTGGATGTGTTTGCGCCGATCACCTCGCGGGCGCGGGGCGCCGAGGTCAAGGTCACCTATCAGGGCGACAACCGCCGAGATACCTTCGAGGCTGAGGTGACCCCGGGTGGCGGTGCGTTGGATCACATCCGTTTCAAGGAGCCGATCACGCGGGGTCAGGCGCGCCTGGGCACGGGGATCGTGAATTTGAACTATCTGGGTGACGCGGATACGCGTCCGGAGCTCGTGCGCCTGCGCGCGGCCTCCCAACGCGCGGAGCTCGACGTCGACGAGATCAGCCTGGTCGGCGATCGCCTGTCCGGCCAGGGCAGCGTGACCGACCGCGCAAAGGGCATAGTGCGCTTCCGTTACTCCTACGTGGCCCCTGACGGGTCACCCAAGGTCCATGAGGCGCGGGCAAAGATCAAGGACAACGGTGACTGGGAGCTGGAGAACGACGAGGTTCCGGCGCAGCTGGCGCAGTGTGGGGG